>JAZNMO010000153.1:0-3470 GCA_045579665.1 Lachnospiraceae bacterium | reverse complement strand
TCGATTCACAGCGCCTACGGCGCTTGTTCATCGAACGGCGTCGCCGTATACATCTATGCACGAATATGTCTGCTTGTGAGCAAGCTCCCACAGACCATTCGACATAGATGTGCATGGCTCATGCAAACCCGAATTTATCGAAAAGATAAAGCGCCGGCTCCTGCCGACGCTTTCCCTTACTATATCATATTAAAACAAATAAACCGCTGCTGTTAATGGCGGCAGTGCAAACTCCACATACTGCTTGCGTCTGTCGCAATCACCCTTCTTAGGCTTAAGCTCTGCTGGAAGCTCATGACCATTACCTCCAAAGCGTTCCTCGTCAGAGTTTAACAATAACTTCATCTTCTTATTCATTGGTACACCAACTCTGAACTTAGGATACTCTACAGGTGTCATGTTCAGTACGAACAGCATATGCTGCTTACCGTCTGCTGTTCTGCGGACAAAGCTGTAGATACTTCGCTCCTTGTCATCTGCATTCATCCACTCAAAGCCTGCCCAGTCATTATCAATCTCATAAAGACATGGATACTTTCTGTAAAGTTTCAACAGCTCTCCTACATAATCATGCATTCCCTTGTTAAAAGGCTCTGCCAACAGGAACCAGTCAAGCTCTCTTGCCTCGCTCCACTCACGCTCCTGACCAAAGTCCTGTCCCATGAAGAGAAGCTTCTTACCCTCATGACCAAACATAAAGGTATAACCAACACGAAGGTTCGCATATTTATCAATCTGATAGCCCGGCATCTTATTCACCATAGAGCACTTTAAGTGCACCACCTCATCATGAGATAACGGCATAATATAATTCTCACTGCTGTTATAGCTCATGGCAAAGGTCATCTTATAATGATTATCCTTTCTAAAATAAGGGTCCAGCTTCATATACTCGCAGAAATCATGCATCCAGCCCATATTCCATTTAAAGGAGAATCCAAGCCCGCCATCCTCAGGACTAGCCGTTACCTTTGGCCATGCTGTAGATTCCTCTGCTATGGTCATAACACCCGGATATTTACCTCTTACCATAGAGTTCAGATGCTTAAAGAACTCTATCGCATCCAGATTTTCATTACCGCCGTACTTATTCGCTACCCATTCTCCATCCTTCTTACCATAGTCAAGATAAAGCATAGAAGCCACAGCATCTACACGAAGTCCGTCAATATGGTACTCCTCTATCCAGAACAAAGCATTGGCAATAAGGAAATTGCGAATCTCATTCTTACTATAGTTAAATATCTTCGTACCCCAGTCAGGATGCTCACCCAGTCTCTTATCCGGGTGCTCATACAGACACGTACCGTCAAACTCAGCCAATCCATGCGCATCTCTTGGAAAATGAGCCGGTACCCAGTCTAAGATAACCCCAATCTTATTCTTATGGAATAAGTCAATCATATATCTAAAATCATCCGGTGTTCCATATCGGGAGGTCGGCGCATAATAGCCTGTTACCTGATATCCCCATGAACCGTCAAACGGATACTCTGCAATACCCATCAGCTCCACATGAGTGTAAGGCATATCCTTAAGATACTCTACCATCCTGTCCGCAAACTGACGATATGTATAAAAGCCATCCTCCGTCCCATCAGGATGCTTCATCCACGAACCGATATGACACTCATATATCGCCATCGGCTCTTTATTCATATCCTTAGTCTCTCTTTCCTTAATCCATGCCGCATCCGACCATTTAAAATGGTTCAAATCATATATCCTAGAAGCTGTACCCGGTCTCATCTCTGCGTAATTGGCATATGGGTCTGCTTTATAAAGCTTTGTTCCATCTGCAAGCACCAGTAAATACTTATAAAGCTGCATCTCCTGTGCGCCTTCAATAAAGGTAGTAAAAATACCACCCTCACCAATTCTTTCCATTGGATTGGCATATTCATTCCAACCATTAAAGTCTCCTATGACATACGCCTGTGCCGCATTTGGTGCCCATACTGCAAAAAATACACCCTGTCTGTCCCCATCACTGCAAGGATGTGCACCAAGCTTCTTATAAATCTCATAATGTGTTCCCTGACCAAAGATATACTGGTCATCCTTTGAAATTTGAATCATAAGCCTTACCCCTTTATTACTTTTATCTCATGCAAATCTGATAAAACATAATGTTTTTACATAATCAAAACCCTATTATGCTAAAAATAGGCGGTATTAATTAACCGCCTATATCACATTACATGAAATCTCTTTCTTTTAATACTATCATATCATCTTCATCATACCGCTTTGCAAGAAGAATATCAATAAAATTCTTCAAACGGAATTTTTTGGATTTCCAAATTGCTTCATCAACAATATCCTTAACCTCATCCTTAGTAACCACATGATTACCGGTCTGGATATTTGCAATTCTGGTATACAAGGCTAATGTAGCAAGCTCATCAATGGAATATTCTAACGCTTGTGCATATTTCTTGGCATAAGCTACCAGCGCATTATTATCCATCTCTACCAAATCAATACGAATATTAAAGTAATCGGCTACCATCACCTGCTTCTCTAAAAGCTTAGTAATCTCTTTTCTTGTATCCTCCATAATAATGAGAATACCAAGATTATCCTGATTCAGTAAGCTTGTCATCTCATATAGCTTTTCCTCTGTCAGACCGTTTGCCTGTTCAATAATCAGTGCTCCGTTATCCAGCTTATCGAAGACTTCCTTCAAATCCTTCTCATTCAGCTTATCACCACTAATCTTAGCAACCTTACCTGAGAAATTACCATCCAGAGCCTGAAACTCACGAATCAGATTCTTTGCAAGACGAAGCGTTCCAAGCCCCGGGTCTCCCGAAATCAATACATTACCTGTATATGCCGCCAAACTCATCTTATCCAACGCAAATAAAATCTGCTTCTTTACCTTTGTTTTAACTGCAAAGCTATCAAAAAGCTCTTTTTCCTCAGGAGTAAAGCTTCTAAGCTCCTGTCTTTCCACTCCTGACGTCTCTTTCTCGGTTGCTTCTATAATCTTCTCCGGAAGACTGCTGATTTCTGCAGTATTCAACATGATATCCTGTGTCTTTAATACTTCCTCTTCTGCGTAAACTTCTTCCTGCTCCAGAGTCTCATCTATCGTAATATCTGTCACATCATCTGTTATCTGTTCCATCTCATCCACCGAATCTGACATATTCCAATCGTCAGATACTCTTTGCACTGTTTCCGCCTCCTCGTCAACGATAGCTGCTTCATCAGAAATCTCTGCCATCACAGCTACCTCTTCCTCATATGTATCCTCTTCCACAGCCTCGTGTATAAGCTCTATCTCTTCTGTAACCTCAGCTATCTCTTCAAGCTCTGCCTCTTCTGTAACCTCAGTTATCTCTTCAAGCTCTGCTTCTTCTGTAACCTCAGTCATTTCTTCAAGCTCTGCTTCTTCCATAACTTCAGCTATCTCTTCAAACTCAGGCTCTTCCAATACTTCAGAAACTTCTTCCTCTACAATC
>JAZNMO010000152.1:0-5652 GCA_045579665.1 Lachnospiraceae bacterium | reverse complement strand
CCGCCACGCCGGCATTTACAAGGAAAATTGATTTGCTTCGCAAATCAATGGATGGAGGTGGATTCGAACCACCGAAGCAATTTGCAGCAGATTTACAGTCTGTCCCCTTTGGCCACTCGGGAATCCATCCATAGCGAAACTCGAAATCAAGTCTCAACAGAAATTATTTATACCATATTACATATCAAAATGCAACTATTTTTTACGAAATATTTGTGTTTTCTATTTCCACTGGCTAATTGCGTTCCTTACCTAACCTATGAATCCGATAATAATATGCCCCAATCAGTATTACATCTGCTCCTATCCATGCCGATGTCTCTGCATACAGAATCCCATCCGGCCCTATCAACATCGGAAGAAGCAGTGCCACACCGGTTCGCATTACAAACTCCGCCACACCGGACAACATCGGCATCATGGTATCCCCTAAGCCCTGTAATGCCGAACGATATACATAGAGGAAATATAACGCAATCAGACAATAGCTCATAATTGCCAGATAGCGATAACCAATCTCCAAAGCGCCCGCTACTTCCTCAGGCGTTCCCGACAAAAACATACTAATAAAATCTCTTCCTACCATCAACATGCAAGCAGAAATAACCGCTGATGTAATCGCTGCAACAATCAGCGCACTTCTTACTCCCTGCTTAATTCTGTCATATCTTCCTGCACCCAGATTTTGCCCTGTATAGGTCACAACCGCATATCCATACGAAGTTGCCGCCATCTCCAGCACACCATAGAGCTTATTAGATGCTGTGAATCCTGCAATGAAGAGCATACCAAAGCTATTTACCACAGTCTGTACAATCATTCCACCAACACAAATCATGATATGCTGAAATGCCATTGGTAATCCCAGTTTAATCAAAGTCGCGTTGAGGTCATTATCATTTTCCCAATCCTTCTTTTCCGGCTTCCCAATATCAATCCTTCGAAATGCCATCAGACAATAAAGAGCTGAACAGCCTTGTGCTATCACAGTTGCAATCGCTGCACCTGCAATTCCCCATCGAAAAAAGGCTATAAAGATAATATCTAATACAACATTTACAAAACATGCTATCACCATTGCCATCAGTGGTGCTTTTCCGTTTCCAAAAGCGCGCAAAATTCCCGCAAGTGTATTATAAGCCATTACGATAGGAATTCCCAAAAACAGCACTCGCAAATACAGCAATGACCCTCCGATTACATCTTCAGGAGTCTTCATTACACGTAGCAATGGCGGCAGCGCCAACTCAAAAAATATGAAAAAGCCAAACGCAAGAATACATGCCAACCTAACACTCGATGTGATATCTTTTCTAATCGCCTTTGTATTCCCTGCACCAAAATCCTGAGCAACACGTATGGAAAATCCCTGTGTAAAGCCCTGCACCACGCTTACCATCATCCAGTTCAGCCAGTCTGCTGCCCCTAACGAAGCAAGAGCAGATACTCCAAGCACCTGCCCTACAATCATTGTATCTACAACCGTATATAATTGTTGAAAGACATTTCCCACCATAAGCGGAAGAGCAAATACCAACAACAGCTTAAAGGGACTTCCCTTTGTCATATCTTTTGTCTTAGCAGCCATTTAAACACTTCTTTCCTGATAATCTTGCAGTGCCTTTGTATAAAGCTCACCCTGCACTCTACTATATCGACTATAAATCCATGTACAAATAAAATAACATACTAATACAATTCCTGCAAATGTTGCATAGTGAATCAAAGTTCCATTAGGCCCAAATATTCCCATCCAATAAAAACAGATACATTCATATACGCTGATTATCAGCATAAAAACAGTCAATCTTGCCTGAAAGCACCAACGTCTAATCAATAAAGAAGTAAACGCTATACAAAACAGAAATGCACCGCCTGCCACAGAAATAACCAGCTTCCATAACCATACCGTTTCTATCACATCTATTCCATAAACTTGATTCCGAATCATTACCAGTAGCAATAGCCATGCGGTAGCAAATGCTACACCATTACGAAACCATGTCAAAAATTGAATCACATCCTCTTTACGCATTGCTACCTCCTATATTCCCAGCTTTTCCTTCATACTCTTTACATATCGTCTCGAAATGCAAAGACATTCTTCATTGTTCATGGTAACCAATAGAGTTCGGTTCATTTGCGGTATGAGACTTTTCATTTTCTGAATATTTACAATCTGTGACTTGGAAATACGAATAAAGTCCTTATCTACTAACATCTCCTCTAGCTCGTAGAGACGATATGACACTTCCAGGCACTCCTTCTGTGTATACAAAAAGGTTCTGTTATCCACCGCATCAAAATAATAAATATCTTTTATATCCACGAAACAAAGCTCTCCGTTACAGTTACCCTTTATTCTGCTGTCAAACTGCTCAATATGCGTCCTAAGACGCTCTATGTTCTCGTCTACTCTCGGACAGTCTATTATAACGCCAACACCATCCTGCCTATTGTGTACAATCCCTACCTCCATTATATAAATCCTCACTTCCTACATTACACAAGCGATTCTCTATCATAAGTGCCATTACCAAAACAAACTCCATCACTGCCATCGTTGCCGCTACCACCACCGAATCAAACCGGCATCCTAACATCAACGTTACTATCGTAATCAATATACCTGACACATAATATACCTTTGACTTATAGTACCAGCCATAAGGTAGAAAATGCGCACCGGTCACCATCGCATATACCATCACCATATAGTTCGGCGCTGCACGATACACCCACATAACAATCAGCAGATATGGAAGCTGCGCTACCGCAAGCACAATTCCCATTGCTGATAACGGATTCTCTTTATCCTGAAATGGAATCCCCAATAGCTTCGATACCAAATATGCAAGCGGCATCAGAGGTGCGCTCATACAAAACGTCAGCATATTCTGTGTAAGAATCGGCAAATCCAACATTCTGATTATACTGATTCCTACCCACAATACCACTGACGCAATAATAAAGTGAATGCCTCTCTTCTGGCTATTAATCACTCGCTCCTGTAATTGTTCAAATAATATTTTCTCATTGTTCATATGTATACCCTGCCTTTCCGCTTTCCATAAACTCTTGTTTTCATCTCTATAAGCACAATATCTTATAAAGAGTACGAATACAAGGGATTTACGGTAAGCGGTACATTAGGCTTAGGTAAGATGCCATTATGCCAGCAGCTGCTTTACAATTTCATATACCCAATACGCACAGAACAGAATCATACCAACATTTAAAAATACTACCTTAAAGCGCTGTCCCTTCTCAAGAGCCCCCTCCACAGGCTGAAGCTTAAAGCTCTTGCGCTTTACTACCAATAAAATAATTCCTATCAATACTACAAGCATAATCACACATGCATAAATCATATAGAGTGCCATACCACCAGCATTACTCAGCATCAGCTCCATAAGCACTGTTTCATCTGTTGTAGTCATCAACTTGTCATACAGTTCCATAAAACCACTCTTTTCAAGAATAAAGGTTGCAACCACAGACCCCAATAGATTGATTCCCATATGTATTGCAATGGTATAGATAATATTTCTTGTTCTAATATAAATAAATGCCAAAAAAGCACCCAACACAAAAGCGTAAACAAACTGATTCAAATTGCCGTGGAACAAGCCAAACATAAAGCCTGACATAAAGATTGCAAGCCCTTCACCATAAGGAATCACTCTGTCTACCAACAGCTTACGGAAAATAATCTCCTCTGCAATCGGTGCACCGATTACCATGACCAAAATCATAGTCGGCATACTGACATTGGACGTGATGTCCAGTACCACATTATCAACAGCCCCCTGTTTCAATATTCCTATCACCGTTGTAATTAATGTTCCTACCAGATTACTCAGATACAGACATGCATAGCACATGATAAATGCACATATCCACTTACCAACTGACATTTTCTTTTTTTCGACAGACTCTGTTGATGCCGGAACCAGACGAATCAACAAAATCATAACCGGATAGCCAATCAAATACATGGGTATCATCATGCTCAAAAAGCTACTATCATAATTTGCAAACACCTGAGGTGCAACAGTCTGTAATAACTTACTAGCCACCAACTGAATTAACGTAATCGCTACCATCCCCAACAAATACGCCAATCCCAATTTCGAAAAATGCTTTCTTGCAGTTTTTAATTGTTCTTCACTCATTTAAATACACCCTCTCTAACATAATTTTATATTCATTTTATTTGTTTACATAATATTTTTCAATATACTTTATGGAAATTTAAGGTTCAAAAAAGCTGTTGTATATTTCAACACAACAGCTTCTCACACGCACTTGACTGCGTACATCTTATTTCGCATTGGCAGGCTCAATATTAATTGCCTTACCCTTGATTTTTACATTCTTCATAGCTTTCAATACAGCCTTGGCACTATCATGAGGCACCTCTACAAAAGTGTACTTATCATACACATCAATAGCCCCTACAAGTCTTCCCGGCATCTTGGTCTCTCCTGCAATGGCACCAAGAATATCCTTTTTCTTAACCTTCTGTGATTTACCAATATTGATAAAGAGACGAACCATGCCTTCCTCTGCTCCGGTATCACCAAACTCGCCATTTGGCTCCTCTGTCTCCGGTAACTCGTTCTGCTTCATATGCATCTTGAGGAATGCCGCTGCAATATCCATTGCTGTATAATCAGACTCATTCACCTGTTCCTCAATGGTATTAATCATTGCAGTTAAATCTTCCTGTTCGATGATATCCGATATCTTATCCATGATTTTCTCAATCTTTACCTGATTGACATCATTTAAGGAAGGTACAGGCATTGCATAAATCTTAGTCTTGCAATATCTCATAATATCCTTGAGCTTATAGACCTCCTTGCCCTTTACAAAAGTAAAGGAACGACCTGTTCTGCCGGCACGTCCTGTACGACCGATTCTATGTACATAATACTCATCATCCTGTGGGATATCAAAGTTAAATACTGCCTCTACATCGTCTACATCAATTCCTCTTGCCGCAACATCTGTCGCAATCAGAATATCTGTCTTACCATTACGGAAGCTCTTCATAACACGGTCACGCTGTGCCTGGCTCAAATCTCCATGTAAGCCTTCTGCAAAGTAACCTCTCCCCTTTAGAACCTCTGTCAAATCATCTACCATCTTCTTAGTGTTACAGAATACAAGAGAAAGCTTCGGCTCATAGTAATCCAAAAGTCTGGTTAATACTGCTACCTTATCCTTACGCTTTACATCAAGATAGTACTGTTCAATCTTAGGAACTGTCAGTTCTTTCTTTACTACCTTAATCATCTCTGCATCAGGCTTCTGATAATTTTTTGTAATCTCAAGAATTGCCTTTGGCATGGTTGCCGAGAAAAGAATCGTCTGTCTCTCCTCTGTTGGAATATACTGTAATACCGTCTCAATATCCTCGCGGAATCCCATATTCAGCATCTCATCAGCCTCATCCAATACAATAGTGTTTACATGCTCACACCGAATCGTCTTACGACGTAAATGATCCATGATACGTCCCGGTGTACCAATAATAATCTGCGTACCCTTAAGCGCACGAATCTGCTTACTGATATCCTGACCCCCATAAATCGGCAACACCTTGATACCATGCATGTACTTTGCAAGATTTCTAATCTCCTCTGC
>JAZNMO010000151.1:0-26853 GCA_045579665.1 Lachnospiraceae bacterium | reverse complement strand
GATGAATGGTGAGTACATCAAGGCGATGGACGAGGATAAGTTCTACGAGATGGCATTACCATATATGAAGCAGGCTCTTACTAAGGACTTTGATTTCAAGAAGATTGCGAAGATGGTACAGACACGTATCGAGGTATTCCCTGATATCATGCCGCTTATTACCTTCTTTGAGGAGCTTCCTGAGTATGACATCGCTATGTATACACATAAGAAGATGAAGACTACAGCAGAGTCTTCACTTGAGGTATTAAAGGATGTTCTTCCGATGCTTGAGGCACAGGAGGACTACTCTAATGACGCTTTATATCAGCTTCTCTTATCCTATGTAGCAGAGAAGGATGTAAAGAACGGCTATGTAATGTGGCCAATCAGAACAGCTGCTTCCGGTATGCAGATGACACCTGCAGGAGCAACTGAGATTATGGAAATTTTAGGAAAAGAAGAGACAATCAAACGTATCAAGAAGGGTATCGAGTTATTACAGAATGCATAAAGAGCTGACTGTAAACGAAGCCCAGTCTAAAGCAATTACACACGGAGAGGGACCTATGCTGGTCTTGGCGGGTCCCGGCTCCGGTAAAACCTTCGTGATTACCCAGCGTATTAAGCATTTAATTACACAGAATAGAATTTCACCGGAGAGTATTCTGGTCATAACCTTTACAAAAGCAGCAGCTACTGAGATGCAGCAGCGTTTTCGCAGGATTATGGATGAGAATTTCTATCCTGTAGTATTTGGTACGTTTCATTCTGTTTTTTTCCATATTCTAAGACAGGTCTATTCCTTCAATGCGTCAAGCATTGTCAAAGAGAGTGAGAAGTATAGGCTTCTTACAGAGATTCTTAAGAAGATTCCAAACAAACAAGTAAACCAAATGAATAAAAAGGACGAAGATGGCAGCATATCCCCTGATACAGAATATTTGTCAAAGGTGTTGTCTGAAATCAGTCGTTTCAAGAACTTAGGAGCAAGTTCTGAGAATTATGAAAGTGAGGTATGCCCAAAGGAGGAGTTTATACAAATTTACAGAGCGTATCAATTAGAAATGAGGCATCGTAAGAAGGTGGATTTTGATGATATGCTTTTATTGTGCCGTCAGGTGCTTTTGGAGCGTCCTGATATATTAAAGCAGTGGCAGGAGCGTTTTGAATATATTTTGATTGATGAGTTTCAGGATATTAATCCACTACAATATGAGGTAATACAGATGCTTGCAAAGCCGCAGAATCATATTTTTGCAGTGGGGGATGATGACCAGGCGATATATGGTTTTCGGGGTTCAAAGCCGGAGCTGATGTTTCGATTTTTTGAGGATTATCCGGATGCCAAGCGAGTGCTTTTGAATGTGAACTATAGAAGCAAGCAGGGAATTGTACAGCAGGCAGGTAGATTGATTGAACGCAATAAGAGCCGTTTTGCCAAGGAAGTATCTGCTCAGAATAAGGCTTTGGATGGTGTGCGATTGCAGAGCTTTTTATCACGTGCACAGCAGGAAGAGAATATAATTGCCCTAATTAAGCAGTATATGGTGCAGGAAGGTGCATGTTATAACGATATTGCCATTATCTACAGAACGAATATCAGTGCATCCGATATTGCAGACCGATTATTAAGGGAAAAAATACCCTTTCGTATGAGGGAGAAACTGCGAAATATCTATGAAATTCCGGTGGCAAAGGATATTCTGTCCTATATCAGGTATGCCATGTATGAGAATGATATACAGGATTTTTATCGGATTATGAATAAGCCGGTCAGGTATATCAGTCGTGGAAGTGTTCCGATGAAACGCTTTTCCAAGGAAGAGCTTTTGACCTCTTGTCCAGGTAAGGAGTATGTAAGGCAGAATATAGAGAATCTTTACCAACAGCTTAAGTTTTTGCGTAATATGAGTCCTTATGCAGCAGTGAATTATATCAGAAAGGGAATCGGTTACGAGGAATATCTGATGAAAAAGGCAAAAGAGGATGGGGAGGATTACAATATCTATTTGGAGCAGCTTGAGGATATGCAGAAGAAAGCAGCCGGCTTTGGGACATTGAAGGAGTGGCTTGCGCATATCGAAGATTATGAAAATGTTTTGGAAGGGGCTATACAGACAGAAGAAGATGCTGTAGATATTGTTACGATGCATGCGTCAAAGGGACTTGAATGGAAGGTAGTAGTGCTGCCGGATTGCAATGAAGGTGTTGTACCTCATAAAAGAGCAGAAAAGCAGACTGAGATAGAAGAGGAGAGACGTTTATTTTATGTGGCAATGACTAGGGCAAAGGAGAATCTGTTTATTTTTTATTTGACAGATGAAGATAATAAAAAGAAGACAGGTCATAACCTGCCTTCCAGATTTATTAATGAAATTACGAAAAAATAATGAACAAATTACTCCGCCGGAGCTTCTTCGGCTTCGGTAGCTGTGTCATCGCCGCCTTCTCCCTTTTCTTCCTTCATCTTCGCTGAGATTAACTGCTTTAATTCATAACACTTATCCTTCAGACGGTCGCTGATACCTCTGGTTGAGTTCGTGTTAGATAAGCACTGCATAGCGGTAGTATATTCACCCTTAACATATCCAAGATAAGCCAGTAAGTAATCCAGAGTAGCCTCATTCATACCGGCAATAGGATAGTCCTCATTCATGCGGGCATTCATCAGATTGTCGTATGCACTGATTTGGAAGCTCTTTGCCTCTTCTAAAAGGGAAGCCTTCTTTGCAACGCTTACCTCGTCCTCACCGTCAAAGGTATCTGCCAAATCCTGATAAAGCCAGCTGAGCTTTAAACAGATATTACCAATTTCGCTGCCTTTGCCATTCTTGGTAACAGCGCATAAAAGCGCCATCTTATATCGCTGGATTGCAACGTCATATGAATAGGTATCCTCTGTAAATTCCTCTCTAGGCTTAAAGTTAGACTGAATTTTTTCACGAATCAGCTTACGCTGGGCAGAGGAAAGTGTAGAGAAATTCTTAATCATAGCAGTGTAACCGCAATGATTGCAAGAAACAACTTCATATTTTGTTACATTGATATTGCTGTGAATAGGACGTAAGTCCATCTCTGTACCAACGAACTTTGCTACATTTGTTTTTACTGTTTTTGCTTTAATCTTCTTGTCACAGATTGGACATTCGTAATTACGGTCCAATAACAGGGTCTTTTCATTATCATCCATAAGGCCTACTCCTTATCTTCGTTAACTACTTCATCAAACTCCACATTATCTAAATACTCATCGAATGCATCGGCAACATTTTCATATTCTTCATCATCGTCGATATATCCTAATACCGGTTCTTCATTTGGGTCGTCTTCATTCTCGGAATAGCGGTAGAACCAAACCTCTCCATCGTCATTATTGCCATCCTCATCTAAAGGAAGAAGAACGATGTAATCCTGCTTGTCAACTGTAAGAATTGTGATAATTGCACAGGTAACCTTTTCGCCGTCATCCAATTCCAGTTCAACGGTCATCTCCTCATCGTCATAACCATTTGATTTATTTTTTGCCATTTTAATACCATGCCTTTCTTAAATGTAAAAATATTTCCTTACTATCTATTTTAGCGAAGGGATTTGGATAAGGCAAGAAGAAAAGATGATATTTATGAGAATTTCACAAATTGCACAAATAAAAATGAAAAATAAATAATAAAAGAGTGTTAAAAACAATAAAAGTCAGATAATAAGTTGTCTAATGCGGAAAAAATATGCTATACTTATAAGGAACGCAAGAAGTCAATTGACTATTTTAAACAATACATTTTGGGAAGAAAGGAGGATTATCTTGAATAATAATATTGAAAACACCTTGAAATGGATGAAGCATCATCTGAATGAGGCAGATAATATAGTGGCAATTTTGGGAATCGAGATGGTGTTAGAGGGTGGAGGAAAGGCGCTTCTGGATAATGAGGAAACTTACCGGGTGGAAGATGAGTATGGTTATGCACCGGAGGAGATGTTAACAGGAGCCTTTTATTCAGCAAAGAGAGAGAAATTTTATCAGTTTTATAAGAAGGAAATTGCATCCATGCAGGTGAATCCGACGGCAACCCATGATGCATTGAAGCAATTACAGGATAAGGGAAAGCTGAAAGCGATTATTAATACAAATTATCATGAGGTTCCTAAATATATGGGGTTGAATAATATTATTAACCTTCATGGAAGCTTGAATGAGAATCATTGCACGAAATGCCATAAGATGTTTAATAACAGCTATATGATTAAAAGTCTAGGAGTTTCATTATGTGACGAGTGTCAGTCGCCGATTAGACCCGGGATTCGTTTGATTGATGAGAGAGTGAATGATGAAGTGTTAACAAGAGCGGTACATGCTTTAGAGAGGGCAGATATGGTATTGTATCTTGGGTGGAATTTTACTGATGAGGAAATTAAATATAAGACTGATAGATATGTGACGCAAAAGAGGATGGCGATTGGTCATAATCCTTCCGCAGTTCGAGCAAAATTGGATTTTGCGGTAAAGGGAGAGGTTAATAAAATTCTTCCCCGTTTACTATAATAAATATAGGATTTTTCTATAAAATATGATATAATGCTCTCGATTATAAAGAGAGTGAGAGTAAATATGCGTATTAAAAAGGGACAGCCATATCCATTAGGAGCAACAAGAAAAAGTAATGGTATTAATTTCTCAATGGTGAATTCTGTTGAGAAGGAATGTGGTATCATTTTATATAATAAGAAAACAAAAGAAGAAGAAAGGATTCCTTTTGATGCCCAAAATCGGGTAGGGAATATTTCTTCTCTTTTTATTGAAGATATAGAAGCAGAGAATTATGAATATAATTATTATATCGGAGATACAGAGATTGTCGACCCATATGCTAAGAAGGTATGCGGTAATGAGGTTTGGCAAGGGGCAGCAAGCGATGATGTTGTGATACGCGGAGGAATCTATCAGCCGCACTTTGACTGGCAGAGAACAGCACCGTTGCATATTCCATATCAGGATAGTATTTTATATTGCTTACATGTCAGAGGATTTACACAGCATAAGTCTTCTAAGGTAAAGCATAAGGGAACCTTTATGGGACTGATGGAGAAGCTGGATTACTTAAAGGAGCTTGGGATTACAGGAGTGGAGCTTCTGCCCATCTATGAGTTTGAAGAGTGCGAGACAGGCGTGGATATTCATTCCATGGAGTATCAGGTGCAGCATATAGACGAGCCGTTAGAGAATCTGGAGTCAGGTAAGACAGAGTATAAGCTGAATTATTGGGGCTTTAAGAAGGGGTGGTATTTTGCACCAAAGGCTTCCTATGCGGCAGGCGGAGATGCCTGTACCGAATTTAAGGAGCTGGTAAGAGAGTTTCACAAGAATGGTTTGGAAGTGATATTGCAGTTCTATTTCCCGAAGGAAATCAGACAGGCATATATATTAGAGGTATTAAAGCATTGGGTACTTGAGTATAAGATTGACGGATTTCATTTAAAGGGAGCTGAGCTTCCGGTTACATTGATTGCCACAGAGCCAATCTTTGCCAATACCAAGATTATGAGTGATGATTTTAATTTGGATGAAATCTATGATTATACAGAGACTCCGCGATATAAGAATCTGGCTTATTACCGTGAGGATTTTATGCGTGATGCAAGACGTTTTCTAAAGGGCGACGAAGATATGCTTAAGGGCTTCCGTTATCATATGAGTAATCAGAATCCAAAGTGTGGAATTGTACATTTTATCACGAATTATTATGGGTTTACTTTGAATGATTTGGCTTCTTATGACAGGAAGCATAACGAAGCCAATGGGGAGAATAATCAGGACGGAACAGATTACAATTATAGCTGGAATTGCGGTGTAGAGGGTGCTACTCGTAAGAAACAGATTATGCAGCTTCGTAAGAAGCAGATGAAGAATGCCTTTGGTTTTCTGCTGACAGCGCAGGCAACACCTCTTTTGCTTGCGGGTGACGAGTTTTGCAATACCCAGCAGGGCAATAATAATGCATATTGTCAGGATAATGAGATGACATGGCTGGATTGGAGTCAGCTTCGCAAGAATCAGGATATATTTGAATATGTAAAGGCTTTGATTGCATTTCGTAAGGCACATCCGATTTTACATACGGATAATATGCTGACGATGATGGATAAGTACGGATATGGTTATCCGGATTTGTCGTATCATGGTGAGGAAGCATGGCGGGTAGGTATGGAGAATTACAACAGGCATATTGCGATGCTTTATTATAGTAGATTTGCGGGAAAGACCCAGCAGGATGATTTTGTGTATCTGGCATATAATATGCATTGGGAGAGTAAAGAGCTTGCACTTCCGGCATTACCTAAGGATTATCAATGGGAGTGCGTGTTTGATACGGCAGAGCTTGATATGGGTAAAACATTTGAAACAGGCAAGACGCAGATGCAGGTTGCATCCAGAAGTGTGAAAATTTTGGCGGGCTGTAGGAAGTCCAAAGCTAAGAAAGGTAAGAAGTAAGATGAGTGCGTGGAAACATTTTGTGACAATCACACAGCATAAGCTGTTGGTTATGAAGGGCTGCTTCTATGTGGGATTGTATTGGCAGGGAATTGTACACGATTTATCAAAATATACGCCAACAGAGTTCAAGGTTGGTGCGAAGTATTATCAGGGAGTGCAGAGTCCTAATAATGCAGAGCGACTGGCGATAGGTTATTCCACAGCGTGGCTTCATCATAAGGGGCGTAATAAGCACCATTATGAATATTGGTTGGATTACAGCTCTAGAGAGGGTGGTAAGATGATTCCAGCAAGGATGCCGCAGAAGTATATGCTGGAGATGTTTATTGACAGAGTTGCAGCGTCTAAGAATTATAATAAAGAGAATTATACCGATGATATGCCGCTTAAGTATTACGAGAATGGCAATCCCACAGGTTTGATTCATGAAGAGACGCAAAGAGAGCTGGAGTTTTTGCTTCATATGCTGGCTGATGAGGGGGAGAAGAAAACCTTTGATTATATTAAGTATGATATCTTAAGAAAGCGTGGAAAAGTAGGAACCGAAATGTAATCAACTCATATAGTATATTAAAGGAGTTGATAAATATGTCATGTTTTTGGATCTTATTGTTATTCTTCGGATTGCAGAATAATCAAAGATGCTGTTACAGAAGAGAAAATGCTTGTCAGTGTGGATGTGATGAAAGACGTAACGATGGCCGTAGTAATAACTGCCATGAGACGTCTGATTGTGTATCACGCCAGATTTTACGTAATGATAATGATTGTGATTGTGGCTGCGGCTGTAATGATACTTTCATTCAGACAAGAAACTATACAAACTTCCAGAGCCAGGGTACATGTGGCTGTGAGGAAGCATAATAGGAATTTCATAACGAGTGAGAGGGAGTCTGCTTCGGCGGGCTCCTTTTATTTGTTAGGGATTGATATTGTATGAATGAGAGTAACTTTATTAAATTAGTCGGTGTGAACTAAAAACCATTTTGTATATATGGAGAAAAAATGCCGGTAAATGTACAAAATAAGTGATTTTTTGAGTGTGTTCAAGGCTTTTTGTATATATAGGAATAAATTGGTCATTTGTATACAGGAAATCCTTGTTTTTCTGTATATAATATGGAAATAATTTTGTATATATACAAAATTAAGATTTTAGATGTTGAAATTAGCTTTAGGGGCGAGTTTTTTGTATATAAAATGATGAAAAAATTGTATATATACAAATTAGCTGTAGTGATTTAAAAAAGGTAAAAAGTTTAGTGGTTGTATATAATCAAAAACTATGACAAAGAATACAAAAAACAAATAGCATTATAGCAAGCGGAATGAGCCAGTTTTATTGACTGGAAATATTGTCAATGGTAAACTTTAGAAGAAAAAAGAGAAGGAGACAAATGATGAGTATTAGAGAAATGTTTCATTTGGAGGAATATACAGAGGAAGCAGTATACGAAATAGTGAGTTGGAAGGCTAACAGTAAAACTTATCATTTGCCAGTGGGTGATGAACTGAAAAAGAAGCATAATTTATTAGATGAGGATATTCATAAAATATTATCTAATACATTTCTGGTATGGGGACATTGAGAAAGTGATGAAGATAGAGCAAGCAGATGTGAATAGAAGAGAAATCTATCGTTATCTGGGATATCGGGGGCAGGAGCCGGATGAAATGGTACAGAGCATGATAGAAGAGGTTTTGAAGGAATTACTTCGTGTAGTACGTCCGGTACATAGCTATCGATACTATGGATGCAAGGTGATAGAGAATAAGGTATATCTGTTAAAGGATGAGCGTATGGAGATGGAACTTGCAGATGGTGAGGTGGAGCATACAGGGGTTCATAATGCAGATGAGCCGATACAAGAGATTTTGAGTCAGAAGCTTGCAGACAATCTTGCACAATGTGAAGAGGTCGTTTTTCTGGCAGCAACCCTTGGATTGGAAGCAGACAAGCTGATACAGCGATATACGGTGATGAATATGGCTAAGGCATCTGTTGCGCAGGCTTGCGGTGCTGCGTGTATTGAAGCCTATTGTAATAAGGTGCAGGAGGATATCAGACAGGAAGCATTAGAGAGAGGGCTTTATCTCAGACCTAGATTTAGTCCGGGATATGGTGACCTGAGGCTGGATTATCAGAAAGATATCTTTGGCTTGCTGGAGTGTAACAAGAGGCTTGGTATGAGCTTGACGGATAGTATGCTGATGCTTCCGACTAAGAGCGTGACTGCAATAATTGGTCTGACAAGGAATAAGGAAAACTGCCATATTGCTAAGTGCAGTGTATGCAGTAAGACAGATTGCGAGTTTCGTAGTATAGATTAAGCAGTAAGAGAGATTACGAATATAGATAGAAAGTAGAGGACGAGCTATGTTTTTAGAGAGATTAGGAAAAGAGCTTTTATTTTTTGATGGTGCAATGGGAACTGTATTACAGTCAAGAGGACTGAAGGCAGGGGAGATTCCGGAAGTATGGAATATCGAGCATGCTGAGGAGATTAAAAAGATACATACAGAGTACTTGATGGCGGGTGTTAATATTATTAAAGCAAATACCTTTGGCGTAAACAGCTTTAAGTGTAAGAATCTTTCTTATTCGGTAGAGGAATTAGTAACAGCAGGTATTCGCTTGGTTAAGGAAGCGATTGCTGAGACAGAAGGAAAGGTAGAACGTAGTGCGGCATATGCGGCTTTGGATATTGGTTCGTTAGGAAAGCTGTTAAAGCCATTTGGAGAGCTGGCGTTTGAGGATGCATATGAGGCATTTAAGGAGGTAGTGATTGCGGGTGAAAAGGCAGGGGCAGACCTGCTATTATTAGAGACATTGAGTGATTCCTATGAGATGAAGGCAGCGGTATTAGCAGCAAAGGAGAACAGTAAGCTACCGGTTGTGGTTACTATGATTTTCGATGAGAGTGGTAAGCTTTTAACAGGCGGTGATGTGGCTTCTGTTGTTGCTATGCTGGAGGGACTTGGTGTAGATGCTATTGGCTTTAACTGTGGATTAGGCCCTGTAGAGATGAAAAAGCTGTTCCCACAGTTATTAGAATGCTGTTCTATACCAATTGTAGTGAATCCGAATGCAGGACTCCCGGTTGTGGTAAATGGCAAGACTGTATTCAATGTGAATCCACAGGATTTTGCTACGAAAGTAAAAGAATTTGTAGAAGAAGGTGCATGTATTGTAGGTGGATGCTGTGGTACGACACCTGAGCATATTAAGGCATTGGTGGATGCCTGTAAAGGGATGAGTGTTTTGCCTGTTACAGATAAGAATCTGACAGTGGTGTCATCGTACAATCATGCAGTATATTTTGGAAGAAAGCCATTGATTATCGGAGAAAGAATCAATCCAACCGGTAAGTCAAAGTTCAAGCAGGCACTTCGTGACCATGATATGGAGTATATTTTTAAAGAAGGTCTGACACAGGAGGAGAAGGGAGCGCATATCCTGGATGTAAATGTAGGACTTCCTGAGATTGATGAGCCTCAGCTTATGGAAGAGGCAGTGACAGGTTTACAGGCAATTATTGATTTACCGTTGCAGATTGATACTTCGGACCTGACTGCTATGGAGAGAGCACTTCGCTGCTATAATGGTAAGCCGATGCTGAATTCCGTAAATGGTAAGAAGGAGTCTATGGATGCAGTATTCCCGCTTGCAAAGAAGTATGGTGCGGTAGTAGTTTGTTTATGCTTGGATGAGAATGGTATTCCGGAGACCGTAGAAGGACGTCTTGCGATTGCCAAGAAGATGATTGATACAGCCCAAAGCTATGGTATTCCACGTAAAAATCTTGTGATAGATACTCTGGTATTAACTATCAGTACAGGTAAGGATAATGCACTTGTAACATTAGAGACATTAAGAAAGGTTCGTTATGAGCTTGGTGTACATACAGTACTTGGCGTATCAAATATTTCCTTTGGTCTGCCGCAGAGAGGTAAGATTAATACAGCCTTCTTTACCATGGCAATGCAGAATGGTTTAAGTGCCGGTATTGTGAATCCTTCCAGTGAGCAGATGATGGATGCATATTACAGCTTTAATGCGTTGATTGGTGAAGATGACCAGTGCATGGAATATATTGAGAAATGTGGTGCGACAGATGCAGATAAGCCTGTAGCACCTGCTGCCGGTAAGGAGCTTACTTTGCAGGATGCGATTGTAAAGGGACTCTCAGACAGTGCAGCTGCAGCAACAACAAAGCTTTTACAGGAGAATGTGGAAGCCTTGGATATTATCAATGATAAGCTGATTCCTGCTCTTGATATTGTTGGAAAGGGCTTTGAGGAGAATAAGATGTTCCTTCCTCAGCTTTTGATGAGTGCTGAGGCTGCTAAGGCATCCTTTGAGGCGATTAAGACAATTCTTTCTACACAGGGTAAGCAGAGCGAGTCTAAGGGAAAGATTGTGATTGCGACAGTAAAGGGTGATATTCATGATATTGGTAAGAATATTGTAAAGACTTTATTGGAGAATTATGGTTTTGATGTGATTGACCTTGGAAAGGATGTTGAGCCACAGCTGATTCTTGAAACGGTTCAGAAGCACAACGTGAAGCTGGTTGGACTTAGTGCATTGATGACTACCACAGTTGTTAGTATGCAGGAGACGATAGAGCTTCTTCGTAAGAATGGTGTAGAGTGCCGTGTTATGGTTGGTGGTGCGGTGCTGACACAGGAGTATGCGGATATGATTGGCGCAGACTTCTATTCTAAGGATGCGATGGGTTCTGTAAGATATGCCAATGAGCTTGCCGATGCAGGTGAGATTTAAGAGATGAAGAGCAGGTTATATAGCCTGCTCTTTTTTAACAAATCTTAAGAAATTATGTCCATAAATCAAACTTTTTGCAACTTGATACTTAATCTTTGAGATTGTACAATTAGAATGTAATTATTAATCAATAACGCTACCGAATGGTTCGAAAAATCCTCCCGTTTGCCTTACGAGAGTTACATCTAAAGAAGAGCCTGATGGTAGCGTTATTTTGTTGAGATTGCAAAAATGCAAAAAGCACATTCAGCACAGATAAAACATGACAAAAGTCATGTGCAAAACAGTGCTTTTTTCACTACCGCATGGGTGTTGATGTTGGTATTATGTAACTACATCAAGGAGATAACGAGAGGAGATAACGAGAGGAGATAACGATGGAAGAGATTATTTTGAGAACGAATGATTTAACAAAGAAATATAATAATAAGGCGGTTGTGGACAATCTGAATATAGAAATTAGAAGAGGCGAGATATTCGGACTTTTAGGACCTAACGGTGCCGGAAAAAGCACCACGATGAATATGATTTGTTCGTTGGTTAGACCGACAGCAGGTTCAATTGAACTGTTGGGGAAGAATCCTTGGAAGCAGAAAAAAGAGGTAATTCATAAGATAGGCTATATCCCACAGGAACTGGCAGTGCATGGTAATCTGAAGGCATGGGAGAATGTGGAATTATTTACATCTTTATATGGAATCAAAGGTGGAGAGCTAAAGAAAGCTGTTGATGAGTCACTGGAGTATGTAGGATTGTTAGAAAGAAGACAGGAGTTTGCTAAGAATTTCTCGGGTGGTATGAAGAGAAGATTAAACATCGCATGTGCAATCGGACATAGTCCTGAATTACTGATTTTTGATGAGCCGACAGTAGGAATTGACCCGCAGTCAAGAAACTTTATCCTGGATAAAATTAAGGAATCCAATAGAAACGGCGCGACTGTTATTTATACAAGTCACTATATGGAAGAGGTAGAGGCAATCTGTACCAGAATCGCGATTATGGATAACGGAAAAATTATTGCTTGCGGAACCAGCGAGGAGCTAAAGCGATTGGTAAACAATGGTAATGAGGATATTACCTTAGAGGAAGTATTCTTAACCTTAACAGGCAAGAAGTTAAGGGACTATGCAGAGTAGAGCGGGGGAGAAAGACATGATACGTTATTTGATGAAGAATAATTTTAAGCTCATGTTCCGTAATACATGGAGCATAGTGGTAATGTTATTAGGACCAATTCTTGTGATTGCTGTGTTATCCAGTGCTTTTACAGAGTTATTAAAGTCTTATGAGGGTGTAGATGAGTTTGCAATAGGCTACCGTATGGAAGAAGACAGTATAATGCAGGAGTACATAGAGATACTTGTGGATGAAGGAAGTAAAAACGGAATTTCTTTTCATGATTATCCACAAGGTGAGCCGTTAGATGTGATGGAAAGGAATGGACTGGCAGGCTTCGTGGAGTTTAGTAAAGAAGAATATGTAATCTACAAAAGTGCAGACTACGAGGTGGAGTGCATTACGTTAGAGTATTTCCTTGGAAGAGTTATGAGCGAAAGTGTGAAGGGATATTTGGAGGTAATGTGTCCGGCGGATAACGCAGAGGTAGAATTACCGATTAGTCAGTTGGATTTTATGCCTTCCGTGAATGCAAAGGATTATTATGGAATTGCATATATTGTATATTTTTGTTGGTGTGGCATGATATGTGCCACAGGTATGTTAAGTAGTGAAAAGAAGTACGGAATAGAAAGGAAGCTTCAGGTTTCCAATATTTCAAATACACAGATGTATATTGCTAAATTAGTACCAATTACCTTAACAGTATTTGGTGGTATGGGAATTGCGACAGCTGTGTCAGTGGTATTACTGGATATACATTGGGGTAACATTCTTTTATCTTCTGTGATTGTGTTCATGATGATATTTGCAGGTTCCTCGTTAGGTATGATGATATATAGTATATCCAATAATTTGGCAATTACGATAATTGCGTTGTTCTCCATTGTGTGGGTGTTTGGCTTCTTTGGAGGTAGCTTTGAAACCTATATGTATTCATCTATGCCGGAGATTTCAAAACAGATGTCACCGATTTATCATGGAACAAGAGCTTTGGTGGAGCTTTCCTGTATGGGACAAAGCGAATATGTAGGTAGTGCAATTGCATATTCACTGGTGATTGTAGTAGTTTGCTTTACAATAGGTATACTGGCAGGTGCAGTCAGAAAGAGAGGAAGAGCATGATTTCATTAATTAAGACAAATATAAAATTACTATTACGGAATAAGGTGTTTTTGTTTTTTCTTTTGATTACACCGATA
This sequence comes from Lachnospiraceae bacterium, assembly GCA_045579665.1. Classification (GTDB taxonomy): domain Bacteria; phylum Bacillota; class Clostridia; order Lachnospirales; family Lachnospiraceae; genus COE1. Next base: position 13,271 of record JAZNMO010000151.1, on the reverse strand, counting down.
CTTTCAGCCTTTGTATTAAGCTTAAAGGGAGACCATACAGTATATGAAGGGAAAGAGGATATTCCGACAATCATTGAACTCGAGAAATGTGAGAATAAGGCGGTTTACAACGGCAATACATCAGCGTTTATCGTGAAGGTATATGACGGTGCAGGTACAGAGCTTTCTGAGTATGTGTTAGAGCAGTTGGTTGGAACCGGTATGTTCTCCGTATGCAGATGCGATGTCAGTGATATGACGGCCGCCGAGGTATTGGAGAGAGCATCAAAGGATGCCTTTGACGATAGAGCAGGTGTATTACTTTATTTAAAATCTGATTTTGATCGGGCCGTAATGGATGGGAATTGGGCAGATGCTATGCAGATATATGATGTGTCGGATGATGAAAGACAGGAATTGTTCGAAGCAGAGCTTACGAATCAGTTAGAACAGATAGCACAGGTTCATAGTATGATAGGTGCGGATAGTGATAAGATTCTGGAAACACTGAATGCGATTAGAGAAGAAATGCCTAAGAAGAGTATTGTACGTTTGGCAGGTGTAAATGACCTTGGACTTACCAAGGAACAGATTAATCAGAAAACACAGATTGGCTATGGTTTTGCATTTCTTACGTTAGGCTTCCTCTTTTGCGGTGTATGTGTTGCACATACGGTTATAGAGGAACAGAATAATAAGGTATTTACCAGAGTGATGCTGTCAAAGGTAAGTAGTAGGGAATATTTTATCTCAAAGTTTGTAGTAGCAATGATAGTGTCTCTTATGCAGACCTTTGTCCTTGCAGTATGTCTTATCGTAATACAGATTGATTTTGGCATGTCGGTATGGAGCTTTTTACTTGTCATCTTCCTGCTTGGATTGATATTCAGTACATTAAGCTTATTGCTTGGTTCCTTGATGGGAGATGTGATGAGTTCAAACTATGTAATGTTTGCCATTTGGAGTATATCTGCACTGTTGGCAGGATTATATTTTCCGTTGGATGACACGACAGCAGCATTGAAAACACTTTCTAATCTTATGCCACAAAGATGGTTTTTAAATGCATCAGAAATGTTATTGGTAGGAGACAAAGGGGCATATTCCATGCTATTATATGTAACGGCGGCTTATCTGATTGTGATTATCAGCGTAGGCAGTGTCGGTCTAAAGATGAAAAGAAGTGAAGCATAACAGAACCGGTTATGCATGGAAGGATAACTATGGACGAACTGCTTAGGGAGAATTATTTTTTGGCAGTCCGAATTGGATTACTGCTATTATTGGAAATTTATATTGTTGTTTCACAGTCTGTATTAACAGGAGCATCAGCGAGGGTGCTCCTGCTTCTTGCGCTATTTGTCGGGGCGATTGCAACAAAGGAAATGGTGCATGAAAGACATTATAAAATGATAGCGATTGGGAGCGCAGGCCTTGTGTTTTTAATACTTGTTTCTATATATGGAAGAGTATTTATTTTGCTAGGTGTTTATCTTTGCTATGAGGTATTATCCTTTGTAAAACCAAGGCTTTTGTTCTATTTTTTGCCTTTAATTGCGTTATTGTCGGCAGATGGGATAGATGTATATGTACAGCTCTTGCTAACAATGCTGCTGGCAGTGATTTATATTCAGAATGATTTTGTGATTGCTTCCTATAAGAGACAGACCAAGGAAGATACGATTGCAGAGCAGCATTTAAAGCGGGATATGTATCAGAGAGAGCACGCCATGCAAGAGGAGATACGCAGGAATCTGTTGCAGGCAGAGAATCAGATGTTGGAGGAAAGAACACAGCTGTCTCAGACGCTGCACGATAAGTTGGGACACAATATTAATGGTTCAGTTTATCAGTTAGAAGCGGTAAAGGTGTTGATGGATAAGGAGCCGGAGACATCAAAGAAGATGGTACAGGCAGTTATAGACCAGCTAAGAACAGGTATGGATGAGATACGTGCTATATTGAGGAAGGAACGTCCTTCCAAATACAGGCTTGCGATGCTGCAACTGGAGAATTTGTGTGAGGATTGCAGGCAAAAGGGCGTAGAGACAAAGCTTGTAGTAGAGGGAGAGCTTGCGCAGGTTTCAGAGAAATACTTAGAGTTGATTCTGGATAATGCTTATGAAGCAGTTTCTAATTCGATGAAGTATGCGAAGTGTACGAAGATAGAGATTAAGATACATGCTATGAATCAGATGCTTCGATGCAGTATATCGGATAATGGTGTCGGCTGTAAGGAAATTGTAGATGGTATGGGACTTTCGGGTATGAGACGCCGTGTGAGGGAAGTGAATGGAATTATTGATTTTGCCTCTGAGGCAGGATTTATGATTAATATATTATTACCGTTATAAGAAAGGCTATTGAGATGGAGAAGATTAAGGTAATTATAGCAGACGACAGTGATTTTGTGAGAGATGGAATGAAGATTATTCTTGATGTTGATGATGATTTTGAAGTGTTAGGCTGTGCATCAAATGGTAGAGATGCCATAGAGTTAGCAAAGAAAAATGCACCTGATGTTTTTCTGATGGATATCCAGATGCCTATCATGGATGGAATCGAGGCTACGAAGTATATTGTAGAGAATAACCTTGGAAAGGTACTGATTCTGACCACTTTTGATGATGATGAGTTGGTACAGAATGCTCTGCGTAACGGTGCCAAGGGATATCTGATTAAGAATCATACACCGGAACATCTTAAGCAGATGATTAAGTCAGTGTATTATGGAACCGGAGTTATGGAGGAAGCAATCTTAGAGAATCTTACAAAGAGTGCTGAACTAAGACCAAGTGGATTCTCACAGGAGGGATATACAGCAAGAGAACTGGAAATTATTAAGGCGGTTGCCGATGGGCTTTCTAATAAAGAGATTGCCAATCGTTTATTCATATCCGAGGGAACGGTTAAGAACTATATTACCTCTATACTGGCAAAAGAGAATTTGTCTCACAGAACTGCACTCGCGGTATATTATCTGACAGGAAAGAAACAGAGTTAAACAAAAGCACTACCTTATTGAGGTGGTGTTTTTTGTTTTCTGAAAATAATGTGTTGACAATCCTTGCTGTATTATGTACACTATAACTGTACTAATCGTATTAATACAGTTGGGGAAGGAGTGCGGATGTGATACTGATTGACTATAAAGATAGAAGACCGATTTATGAACAGGTTATTGAGAAGTTTCAGCAGATGATATTATGCGGTGCATTGCAACCGAATGAGCCGATGCCTTCGGTGCGGAGTCTTGCCATGGAGCTTTCGATTAATCCGAATACGATACAGAGAGCCTATCAGGAGTTAGAGCGCAGCGGATATATCTATACAATGAAGGGGAAGGGCAGCTTTGTCAGTGATACGACAGATGCTGCGACCACGAAGCGGCAGGAGATTCGGGAAGAGATTCAGAGCTTTGTAGATAAGGCTCTTGCGGCAGGTATTACAGGAGAAGAGCTTGTAGAGATGATGACAGTATGCATCAAGGATGCAAATAAGGGAGGAGAATTATGATAGTAGCTAATCATTTATATAAAAGATTCGGTGAAGTTGAGGCAGTAAAGGATGTTTCAGTTACTATTAAGAAAGGTGAAGTATTTGGCTTGATTGGTACCAATGGTGCCGGTAAGAGTACCTTTCTACGTATGGCGTGTGGTGTCCTAAAGCCTGATAAGGGAGAGATTGTTTTGGATGATATGCCGGTCTTTGAGAATCCAAAAGCAAAGCAGGAGATTTTTTATATTTCGGATGAGCAGTTTTATATGGCAAATTCGACACCTGTGGATATGATAAGGTTTTATCAGAACTATTATCCACATTTTGACGATAAGCGTTGTTTGGAGATGCTCGAAAAGTTTGGCTTAGATAAGAAGCGTAAGATTAATACGTTCTCAAAGGGAATGAAGAAGCAGATGTTTGTATTAATGGGTGTGTGTGCTAATACAAAGTATCTTTTCTGTGACGAGACCTTTGATGGATTGGACCCTGTTATGAGACAGACGGTGAAAAGTATTTTTGCAGGGGAGCTGACTGCTAGAGATTTTACACCTGTGGTAGCATCACATAACCTTCGTGAGTTAGAGGATATTTGTGACCATGTAGGGCTCCTTCATAGGGGCGGTGTTCTGATGCAGAGAGACCTTGAGGATATGAAGTTGAATATCCATACCATTCAGTGTGTATTCCCTGACGAAGAGTCTGAGAAGGCCGCATTGGCAGCACTGGAGGTTGTAAAGGCAGAAAAGAGAGGTAAGCTGAATCTGATTACGGTAAGAGGCAAGCGTGAGGATGTGATGCTGCTGTTAAATGCACAGAATCCTATCTTTGCAGAGGTATTGCCTTTATCACTTGAAGAAATCTTTATCAGCGAAACGGAGGTAGTTGGTTATGACATCAAAAAGCTTATTTTTTAAGAGAATCAAGCAGGATTTACATCAAAGAGTATGGTTTCCGGTGATATTGTTTATCATATCTTTTTTTCCGATGGAATTGACCTTGGTATCAGAGCTTGACAGATTGCAGCACAAGGTAAATCCTATAGAGCAGATGACTCAATATATGGTAGAATTTTTCACACTTGCGAATCCGTTTTCGATAGTGACGGGAGTTGCGGCGTTGATTTGTGCCCTTAGTGGTTTTTCTTTTATGCACTCGGCACGTAAGCTGGATACCTATCATAGTATGCCGGTAAAGAGAGAGCAGATTTTCTGGCAGCAGTATGTGTACGGCATCCTGTACTATGTGATTCCTGTGGTGATACATGTGATTATTTGCCTTGGTATAGGGGTGGCTTTAGGAGCATTTAGTGTGGAGGCTCTTAGCAATATGGCGTGGTTTGCACTGATTCAGACGTTATTCTTTGTATTGTTTTATTCGGTATGTGTGACGGCAGTTTGTCTGACAGGTAATATGGTAATCAGTGTATTGGGCTGTGGTGTGTTGCTGATTTACAGCTGGGTTTTATATGGATTAAAAACATCATTGTATGATATCTTTTTTGATACTTATTATTATAATCAGGCAGGAACTATTTGGGCATTTTCTCCATTGCATTTGATTGCAAATATGCTTTCAGATGCAGATTATACCGGCTTTGTATATGCAGATTGTACGTTGCATTATGTTAAGATGTTGATGCAGGCAGCAGTGTATACGCTTGTGGCACTTTGGCTTTATAAGAAGCGTCCGACAGAGGCAGCAGGGAAATCTATTGCCTTTGGATTTGCGGAGCCGGTGATTAAGGCTATGATAGCACTTCCGGTCACGATTGTTGGAGCCTTTCTTTTTAGAAGTGTAGTAGAGAATGATGCACGTGACGGATGGTTTATCTTTGGCGGTATCTTTAGTTTGGTATTGTCTTGTCTTGTAATGGAGGCCATCTTTCGTCAAAATCCAAGAGAAGTGTTTGCACATGTCAAACATCTGATTGTGAATGGCGCGATTGCGGCAGCAGTAATTGTTATCTTCCGATTTGATGTGTTTGGTTATGATTACTATATGCCGGCTAATGTAAAGAGTTATGCAATTTCTATTTATAATCTGGGTGATATCTATATGTATCAGGGGTCTCATAGAGTATGGAGCCTTGAGAATATGGAGCTTACGCCAAGTGAGAGTATTACGAAGCTGATTGAGCAGGCAATTGAGGATTCGGATGCTTCTCATAACATGTATTATACGGATGAGATGGTGGCAGATGGTACTATTTACTTTAGTATGTATGTAAAATATGAGTTGGATAACGGAAAAGAAGAATATCGTTGTTATCTTTTAAATATACTTAATGATTCTACACAGCAGCTTTTAAATGAGATTTATAGTACAGACGAGTATAAATTGGGTGTATATCCAATTTTATCAGATGGATGGAAGAAGCAGTATAATACGATTCAAGTAACGACTGCTTATGCAGAGGATAGCTTTGCTTTAAGTGAGGAAAGGATGGCAAAGCTGATAGAAACCTATCAGAGAGAGTTAAAAGCTCTTAGATATGAAGAGGTTTGGAACGAATCACCGGTTGCTGAGCTGCGTTTTGAATGGGATGTGTCAGCTGATAACAGACAGACGTATTGCTACGAGGATAATTATAAGATCTATGATTCCTTTACCCAAACCATTGCGCTCTTAAAAGAATATGGCTGTATTATGGAGACAACACTTCCAGCAGAAATGATTACAGCTATTGAAATCGACGATTGGAGCGTTGAAAATTATGACAACAATGGAGAGATTGATAAGGTAATGCGTGTGAACTATACACAAGATGATTATGCGAAGCTGGTAGAGATTGTAAAGAATGTAGAGAGCTCTTCCTTAGTAAATGAGTTTAATCCGAACATGCGTGTATATGATGTAAATGTTGATATTACCTATATGTTAAATGGGAAAGAATATTCAAGAGGCTTTCTGTTTAAACCGGGATGTATGCCTTCGTGGGTACGAGAGGAGCTTGACGCTTCTTTGGAGGAGTTAGATAGAATAGATATACCGACATATCAATAGTGCAAAAAGGTTGTAGTTTGGTTGAAAACTGCAACCTTTTTGTTCCATAACAAATACATTGTTAATTATTTAATTATAATTGTAAATTTTTTATAAAGTGCTATACTGTATAAAAAGAAACAAATTATGTAAACAAAAGGGGCTATTTGGAGATATGTATTATACAAGAGAAGGCGCAATAAGCACATTGTTAGATAGTTATCGTGCTTATTTTAATATTATAAAATGTGAAGAGGAAGAGAAGCCGCTTGTGGCGGTATGTGAGTTCTTTGAACATTCCGAGAAGTATGTATTATCAAGAAAGGCACAGTTATGGGATGCAGATTGTGAGGAGTTCATATATCTGTTTGATGTGCCTCATCTTACCTTGGATGAATATAAGAAATGTAGGGATTATGCGTTTGAGGATGGTATGAAGAGGGCTAACATTGGTCCCGGGCATATGTATACATATATTACTCCGATATTTGTTTGTGATACCTGTGATGACGATGCCGTAAGGGCATTGAAGAAGTGTCGTATTTATAAAAGTTTTCGATTTTCTCTGCACGGCTGGATGGATTTCCATAATGCTGTTTTAGAGGTTAAAACAAATAAAATCTATACGAACAGTAGTGGAAAGTGTGTAGAGAAAATTTTGAAAAAAGTATTATTTTACGAGAGAAAGAGGGGAGTGTCATGAACACACTGGTATTATTACTTATCTGCGTGGCTATTTTGCTCTGTGGCTATATCTTCTATGGAAGATGGCTTTGCAAGCAGTGGGGCGTAGGTGAAGGTAATGAAGAAACGCCGGCACACACTATGGAGGATGGTGTGGATTACGTTCCGGCAAAGGCACCTGTTCTGATGGGACATCATTTCTCATCTATTGCCGGTGCAGGTCCTATTACAGGACCAATTAATGCAGCTATCTTTGGATGGCTTCCTGCCACACTTTGGATTTTGATTGGTGGTATTTTCTTTGGAGGCGTACATGATTTTGGTGCTTTATTTGCATCTATCCGCCACAAGGGACAGTCGATTGGAGAGATTATCTCTGCTAATATGAGTAAGAGAGCAAAGAGATTATTCATCATTTTTGCATATCTTACATTGATTCTTGTAGTTGCAGCATTTGCTTCTATCGTAGCTTCTACATTTGGTGCTACCGTTGTGGATGGTGTAGTAGATAAGGCGGCAAGTGCTTCTAATGCAACAGTAGCAATGGTTTCTTTATTGTTTATTGTTGTTGCAGTAGCCTTTGGTTTTTTAGTATACCGTAGAAATACACCAATGGGCATTTCTACGATTTTAGGTGTTGCAGCAATTATTATCTGTATGGTGGTAGGTATGAATTTCCATCCAATTTACCTGTCAACCAATACATGGATGATTGTAGTAGGTATCTATATTGCAGTAGCTTCCATCACACCGGTATGGATTTTATTACAGCCTCGAGATTACTTAAGCTCATTCCTGCTTTATGCGATGTTAGCGGTAGCAGTTGTCGGTGTAGTTGGAGCGCATCCAACGATTGATAGCGAGTTATTCCCGGCATTTACAGGCTTTGCTGTTGACAATGGAAATGGTGTACAGTATCTGTTCCCGATTCTTTTCACAACAGTTGCATGTGGTGCGATTTCTGGTTTCCATTCATTGGTTTCTTCAGGAACAACATCTAAGCAGCTTGATAAAGAAAAGGATGCTAAGCCAATTGCATTTGGCGGTATGTTATTAGAGTGTGTACTTGCAGTTCTTACAATTTGTGCTATCGCATACGCAAGACAGACAGGACATACAAAGGGGGCAACAGATATCTTTGCAGGCGGTATTGCGGCGATGGTAGCAGCTATCCCGGGATTAGCAGGACTTGAGAATATTCTTTACACCTTGCTTGTACTTACATATTCAGCATTCTGCTTAACATCATTGGATACAGCGACTCGTTTGGCAAGATTCATGTTCCAGGAATTCTGGCTTGAGCCGGGACAAACTGCGGCAGATGTTAAGGATGGTTGGAAGAAGGTTGTTGTAAATCCTTATTTCGCAACAATTATTACTGTAGTATTGGGTATTGCACTTGGTATGAACGGTTATGCTAAGATTTGGGGCTTATTTGGTGCTGCAAATCAGTTGCTGGCAGGTCTTGGATTACTTGCTGTAGCTACATGGCTTGGAAATATAGGTAAGAATAATAAGATGTTCTTACTTCCAATGGCATTCATGATGGTAGTAACAATCAGTTCCTTAGCAATTACAGTGAAGAATCAGGTTGGAATTATTATGAAGGGAACAGCTGACTGGGGGCCATATGCACAGACAATTTTGGCAGTATTATTAATTGTACTTGCGATTATTCTTGTTATTGAGGGCATTCAGACTCTGTTTGGAAAGAATAAAAAAGATGATAAGAAGAATAAAAAAGCTGCATAAGTAGTGTGGTTTGAAAGGCTTAATGTAAGAAAATACATTAAGCCTTTTTTGCATTGTTGAGTGACTATTATAAATATGATATAATAGGATATAATATTGTCAGATTGTTTTGAAACAGAATGCTACCGGTTTATATACAAAAGAAAGCAAGGAGAAAGATGTCTATGGAAAAGGAACACCAAAAAGATAGTTTTGCATTTATTGTACGTCTGGTCCAAATTTTCTTTGGAGTGGCTATATTTGCAATTTTTTTATTTTTGTTAATAGGCGAAATTTTTGCACCGTCAGAGATGGATATCCGGGCGTTAGACTGCAGGATTTTTGAATCCCAGTGGTATCAGGTATTGGACAGTGGAGAAAAAGTACCTTTTACTTTTTCGGAGACAGTAGATGCCGAGCGTGGAGAAGTCATTACTTTGACAACTATTTTACCGGACGATATTTATCATGGAGAGAATCTGGCATTTCGTGTAGTATGGCAGGATGTTGATATCTATATAGAGGATGAGCTGGTACAGCATTACAATACGGAGGATACACGTCTCTTTGGTAAAAACAGTGCTTTTCGTTATCTGTTTGTGGAATTAGAGGAGGAGGATGCAGGTAAGGAATTGACCTATCGTTTTTCCAGTAATACCAAATATTCAGGACGTACGTTTGTATGTTATCGTGGAGATAATGGCGGTATATGGGGCTTTTTGCTAAAGCAGTCTTTTTTAAGAACAATTGTTGCAGCGTTTTTGATGTTGATGAGTCTTTGCTGTATTCTGATATGCTTTATTCTTAAGTTTGTATATCGTAAGCGGCTTGCGTTGAACTATTTGGCATGGGCATTGTTTTTGTGTGCATCATGGATGATTTCAGAGATTGAATTTCGACAGACCATATTTAGAAATGTTTCAGTGTTGACTAATTATACCTATTGGAGTTTAATTTTAATTCCGATTCCGTTAGGATTATATATTAATGAGATACAGAGTAGGCTGTATCAAAAGTTTTATGCAATACCTATCATGTATTCGGTTGTCTTATTTGTGATAGGAACAGTATTTCAGGTGTTAGATATTGCACAGTTTGTGGATATGCTGCCTTTTATACATGGTGGTTTATTATTAGCTATTTTGGGGATTATCGTTACAATTTCTATTGATACCTATAAAAAGACCATAAAGAATTATGCAGCTGTTGGAGTAGGTATTTATGGTATGCTTTTAACTGCAATTGCAGAGCTGGTATTGTACTATTTGAAGGCAAATGTTTCACTGGGTACCGTGTTGGCACTGGGATTGGTATTTCTGCTGGTTATGGCAATTATAAAGACAGGACAGGACTTGGTGAATACGGAGCAGAAGGAGAGACAGGCGAGGGCTGCAAAGGAAGCACAGGCGAAGTTTCTTGCAAATATGTCACATGAAATCAGAACACCGATTAATGCTGTTATTGGTATGAATGAGATGGTTTTGAGGGAAAGTGAGGATGAGACAGTTAGAGGCTATGCACATAACATCCAGAGTGCAAGTAATATGCTGTTGGGACTGATTAATGATATTCTTGATTTTTCAAAGATTGAATCAGGACAGTTGGAACTGGTTGAGGATACCTATTCATTAGCAAAGCTATTGCAGGATGAGATTGTGCTTTTGAATGCTAGGGTAGCAGGAAAACCGATATCCACCAAGATAAAGATAGATGCAGATGCACCTTCAAAGCTATGGGGGGATGAGCTGCGTATTAAGCAGGTGTTGACAAATCTTTTGTCGAATGCTGTGAAGTATACGAAGGCAGGAACGGTTACCTTGGAAGTATCGTATAAGCAGATTAACGTTGAGACAATAGAGTTATGTATGGTTGTAAAGGATACTGGAATTGGTATTAAGAGCGAGGATTTGTCAAAGCTCTTTGACAGCTTTAAGCGTTTAGAGGAGAATAAGAATCGGAATATTGAAGGAACAGGTTTGGGATTGAATATTGCAAAGCAGCTGTCGGAGTTGATGGGGGGCACGATTACTGTGGAAAGCGAGTATGGAAAGGGTTCGACCTTTAGCATATGTATTCCGCAGAAAATCATGGATGCCAGACCGATAGGACGTCTTGAGGATGCTATGCTGAAGCGTAAAGCAGAGGAGAAAAAATCAAGAGTTCAGGAGTTCTTTGTGGCGCCGGATGCAAGGGTGCTTGTTGTGGATGACAATGGTATGAATTTAACCTTAATGAAAGAACTTTTGAAGCGGACAAAAATGCAGGTTGACCTTGCTGCAAGCGGAGCGGAGTGTTTGGAGCTTACCAAGAATAAATACTATGATATTATTCTTATGGATCATATGATGCCTGAACTTGATGGTGTGGAAACCTTACGTTTGATTAGGGAGGATTCTGAAAATGTAAATTCAAAAACAAGAATTATTGCTTTGACTGCAAATGTGAGTGCTGAAAGTAGAGAGATGTATTTGGGATATGGATTTGACGATTATTTTGCAAAGCCAATTCAGACGAATAAGCTGGATGAGCTTTTGGTGACGCATTTGCCAAGTTCATTGGTGCGAAAGGCAGATACAGATTCTGTTATGGAAGCTGCTGTGGAGGTTGGAGTATCTTCTGTGCAGACAGAGCAGGATGCTCCGGTACCATCAGAGCAAGATGCTTTGCTTGAGATTGACCGTGAAACAGGGCTGTCTTATTGTATGGACTCAGAAGTTTTTTATGCACAGATTCGAGGTTCTTTTGTGAAGCAGGCAAGAAAGTATCTTCCTCAGTTAGAAGAGCATCTTATGAAGCGTGATTGGAAGGAATATGCAATCGTGGCACATGGCTTAAAGGGTAATGCAAGGAATATTGGTGCATTGCAATTTTCTGAGCTTTGTCTCAAGCATGAGATGGCAGGTAAGGCAGAAGATGCTACATATATTGAAGCAGAGTATGGCTCTTTTGTATCGACATTAGAGAAATTGATTGAGGTAGTGGAGAAGATGTAATGTTAATTAAACGACCGAAGTATTCGGTCGTTTGGTTTTGGCAAATAATATGTGCGTTAACATTTAAAAAATGCAAAATATATTGTTGTTGTATAAAAATGTGTTGACATAATATGGAACAGGTGCTAATATTGTAAAAAATCAAAAGCAGAGTTTATTGTTTAAAAGGATGGTTGTTTTATGAAGCAGATATTATATGTAGCTGAAGTGATGTACGGGTATCATAGACGTATTTGCTTATAGCTGTAGCTGATGCACAGTTATAAGTTGATAGGTCTTATATGTCTGTGCATTGATAGGAATGTAATATTTGTTTTTCGTTATATTTTTTATCGTAATAATCGCACTGGACATATAGATGTTTGGTGCGATTTTCTGTTTAGTCCAATAAGCCGTCTTGCGAAGAGTTGAGGCATTTGGTGGGAAATTAAGTAAAACTAGTAGATTAGGAGAGGAAAGAGGGGATTGTTTTGATTCGTGAAATAGAGGAAAAGGATATTACGGAATGTGTCAAAGTAATCAGGGAAAGTTTTCTAACTGTGGCAGAGGAATTTGATTTTACAGAGGAGAATTCTCCAAGATTTACAGCATTTGCAACCACTGAAGAAAGATTGCGGTGGCATTTGAAGGGAGAGCATAGACCGATGTATGCGTATTATGAGGATGATGTTATTGTAGGATATTATTCCTTGCTAGTGCAGGAGAATGGAGAGTGTGAGTTGAATAACCTCTGTGTACTTCCTTCATATAGGCATCAGAAAATTGGCGAACGGCTAGTGAAACATGCCTTTGCGATGGCTAAACAATTGAATTGTTGCAAGATGAATATAGGTATTGTAGAAGAGAACCAAGTGTTGAGAATGTGGTATGAAGATTTGGGTTTTGTACATATAGGAACCAAGAGGTTTGATTTCTTTCCATTTACCTGTGGGTATATGGTGGCAAACACCATGGAGAAAGTGATGTAGAGGAGATATACATATGATTGCAGATAGATTAAAATACGGGGATGAAATTCGTGTAATCGCACCATCTGGTAGTCTTTCAAGAGTTAGAAAGAATATTTATGAACAAGCTCTTTCCTATTTGGAAACTCAGGGCTTTAAGATTACCTTTTCAAAGAACAGTAGAGAAATGAATGAGTTCTGGTCTTCAGATATCAAGTCAAGAGTTGATGACATTCATGAAGCTTTTCTTGATAAGGATGTGAAGATGGTTATTACCTGCATAGGTGGCTTCAACGCGAATCAAATTCTAAAGTATTTAGTGTCTGCTGATTAAATTTAAAATAGCCTTAAAACATTGATTTTACTGACTTCCTTATCTATCAGTGTTATACTAAAAGTGCACGGTTTATGAGAGAATTAAAACTTTTTTCGTGCAGTTTTCTATAGAAAAATA
>JAZNMO010000150.1:0-6419 GCA_045579665.1 Lachnospiraceae bacterium | reverse complement strand
ATAATTAAATAAAAACATCTAGCACCACTTATGCTCGGAACTCCTACTTTTGAGACAAATAGAGTCTGTTTGTGTATCAGTCAGGCAAAGCGGGAACAGTTCGACAAACCCGAACTTGGTAGTGTAAATGTTGCAAGAGTTTTGGTTGTTTTGCCACCTTGACAGTTGCATAATAATCAACTAGAATAACAAGTGTTATCAATGTTTTTTAACAAAAGAGATGGGTAGGGGTAAGATATGGCAAGAAAAGAGTCGGTAACAAAAAGTATGATAGCTGATGCGGCATTTCAAATGGCACGTGAAGAAGGTATTGAGAATGTAACGGCGAGAAAACTGGCTGCAAAGATAGGGTGTTCTACGCAGCCGATATTTAGAGTGTATGCGGGGATGAACGATTTGTTGGAAGAAGTGTGGCAGATGGCGACAGAGAAGTTTGCACAGTATTACGCAGAATTTGAATCGGAGATAGAAACGCCATTTGTTCATTTGGGATTAGCGTATATTAATTTTGCGGTAGAAGAGAGAAAGCTCTTTAAGCTTCTGTTTCAATCAGAGCAAAGAGGTGACAGGAGTTTATATGAATTGCTTAATGGTCAGACTAATGCCGTAGGAACAGAGATGAATAAGGCAGTAGCATTAGGGTGTCAGAATCCAAGTGGACTATTTATGAAGATGTGGATTTTTATACATGGTTGTGCATGCATGGTTTTGACCGGAGATTATGATTTGACAGATGAAGAGACTATTGTTTTGCTAAGCGATATTTATAAGAAATGCATATAGAATTATTTGGTGTGCTAAGACAGTAGTGATAGAATGTGAGGAAACATGGAATTTAGAATTGATGTTATGTCCCAAATTAATGAAAAGTTTGCTAAGATGAGTAAGGGACATAAAAAGATAGCAACATTTATTATGGATCATTATGAGCAGGCGGCATTTATGACAGCTGCTAAGCTTGGGGATACGGTAGGAATCAGTGAGTCTACAGTGGTTCGATTCGCTTATGCATTAGGCTATGAGGGTTATCCGGAGTTTCAGGACGCACTGGCTGACTGGGTTAAGAATAAGCTAAATTCGGTTCAGAAGATTGGAGCGAAATATGGAAAAAGTACACAGTCGGAGATTTTAACATCAGTATTAACTGCTGATATGGAGAAGATTAGTGATACGATTGAACATGTGGATCCGCATGCGTTTGAAACGGCAGTAGATAGTATTTTGAGTGCAAGAAATGTATATGTGGTAGGTTTAAGAAGCTGTGAACCTTTGGCGAGAATGATGCAGTTTTACTTGAATATGATTCGTGCAAATGTTCATTTGGTATGTTCGTCAAGCACTTCTGAGATGTTTGAGCAGATGATTCGCGTAAATGAGAAGGATGTAGTAATTGGTATCAGCTATCCAAGATATTCCATGCGTACATTGAAAATGATGGAGTTTGCCAATGATAGGAATGCGAAGGTAATTACTATGACGGATTCTATACATTCGCCGATGTGTCTTTATTCATCATGTAATATGATGGCAAGAACAGATATGGTGTCAATTGTTGATTCTTTGGTGGCACCTTTAAGTTTGATAAATGCTTTGGTTGTTGCTTTGTGCTTGAAGAGACCGAATGATGTGAAAAAACATTTGGAGTCTTTGGAGTATGTGTGGGATAATTATCAGGTGTATCAGAAGGATGAAATAAATTTCCTTGATGAGACAACACTTTTGACAACACCATTACAAAAAGAAAAGGATAAGAAGTAATGAGTAATATAGTAGTAATCGGTGCAGGACCTGCTGGCATGATGGCAGCTGTTACGGCTGCAAAGGCAGGGCATCAGGTAACGCTTCTTGAAAAGAATGAAAAGGTAGGCAAGAAGCTGTTTATCACAGGAA
The DNA here is from genome assembly GCA_045579665.1 of Lachnospiraceae bacterium. Lineage (GTDB taxonomy): Bacteria > Bacillota > Clostridia > Lachnospirales > Lachnospiraceae > COE1. Next base: position 4,529 of record JAZNMO010000150.1, on the reverse strand, counting down.
AAGGCAGATGTAATGTGACAAATGCCTGTGAGGTAGAAGATTTATTTGCGAATGTTATGGAGCATAGCAAGTTTTTATATAGTGCAATTTATGGATTTGATAATCAGGCAGTAATGCAATTCTTTGAAGATGCAGGATGTAAGCTCAAGATAGAACGTGGGCAGAGAGTGTTCCCGGAGTCAGATCATTCATCAGATGTGATTCGAGCTCTGGAGAAGGAAATGCGTAGTGCAGGAGTCAACCTTCTTTTGAATCGTGAGGTAGATAGTCTTGTGATTGAGAATATCGGGGAGCCTGTAGAAGAAGTGTCAAAGTCAAAAAAGAAAAAATTACAACAGACCGGACTTGTAAAGGGAGTAAAGCTTAAGAATAAAGAGGTACTTTTTGCAGATAAGATTATCGTGGCAACAGGCGGAATCTCTTATGTGTTGACGGGTTCTACGGGAGATGGATATCGATTTGCAAGAAATGCAGGACATACAGTAACAGATTTATCTCCGGCGTTAGTGCCGTTTACGATAGAAGAGAACTGGTGTAAGCAATTGCAAGGACTGTCTTTGCGTAATGTATCGGTAACGGTAGAAGTAGAAGGTAAGACGATTTATTCCGATTTTGGTGAGATGCTTTTTACACATTATGGTGTAAGTGGACCTTTGATTCTAAGTGCGAGCAGTTATTATGTTCATAATAAGAAGGCGCAGGGAAAGCAAGCGAAGCTTTATATTGATTTGAAGCCTGCGTTGACAGCAGAGCAGTTAGACAAGAGAATTCTTCGAGAGTTTGATGAGAATAAAAACAAACAGTTTAAGAATGCGATTACGTCCCTTTTTCCATCTAAGATGTTACCTGTTATGCCAGTACTTGCAGGAATAGACCCGGATAAGAAGGTGAATGAAGTCACAAAGGAAGAAAGAGAACGTTTTGTGAATACAATCAAGCATCTTGAATTGACGATTGTAGGAATCAGGGATTATAATGAAGCAATTATTACCAAGGGTGGTGTCAGTGTATCTGAGGTAAATCCTTCTACTATGGAATCTAAGCTTGTAAAGGGGCTTTATTTTGCAGGTGAGGTTCTTGACCTTGATGCAATGACGGGAGGCTATAATCTGCAGATTGCATGGTCCACCGGTAAGCTTGCCGGTGAGTGTGCATCGGCTGAGGAATAAGGAGTTTTGTAAATAATGGGTAAAAGCACTTTCGGGTGCGATAACATATGCTCGCCCTATGAATAAAAAGAAATAGTATTGGAAATATAATACAGTAGAAAAGGAAGATGCGATATGAGTTATGCGATAGCGATTGATGGACCGGCAGGGGCAGGAAAGAGTACAATTGCAAAGCTGATTGCAAAGAAGAAGAATTATATTTATGTAGATACAGGAGCAATGTATCGGGCAATGGCTTTGTATTTTTTGGAAGAGGGAATACAGTCTGATGAAACAGAGAAGATAAGTGCAGCATGTTCTAATGTAGACGTGACTATACGTTATGAGAATGGTGAGCAGATTGTTCTTTTGAATGAAAGAAATGTAAACGGGCTGATTAGAACAGAGGCAGTTGGAAATATGGCTTCTGCAAGCAGTGTAAATAAGGATGTCAGAGAAAAGCTTGTTGAATTACAGAGAGCATTGGCAGCAAAGGAAAATGTAGTCATGGATGGCAGGGATATCGGAACCTGTGTGCTGCCAAACGCAGATGTAAAGGTGTATCTGACAGCCAGTAGTAAGGTGAGAGCACAGAGAAGATATGAAGAGCTTACAGCAAAGGGAGAAAGCTGCGATTTCGATAAGATAGAAAAGGATATTATCGAGAGAGATGAACGTGATATGAATCGCGAAATTTCACCATTAAGACAGGCACCGGACGCAACATTGGTAGATTCGTCCGATATGACGATTGAGGAAGTAGCGGATGCAATCATTGCATTGTGTGAATAAAACGGATTGTATAAGATTACAGGAAATGTTGGAAAGGTGTAGGAGTACATGGAAGTTATTTTAGCGAAATCTTCCGGTTTCTGCTTTGGTGTAAAGCGGGCTGTGGAGAAGGTTTATGAACAGACTGACAAAGGAAAAGCAATATACACATATGGACCAATTATTCATAATGAAGAAGTGGTAAAGGATTTGGAACAAAAGGGTGTTAAGGTTCTGGATACAAAAGAGGACTTGGAAGTACTTTCGGAAGGTAGTGTAGTGATTCGTTCCCATGGAGTTGCAAAGGAGATATATGATATTATAGAAGCAAAAGGATTGGAGTGTATTGATGCAACGTGTCCTTTTGTGAAAAGAATTCATAATATTGTGCAGAAGGAAAGTGAGAATGGAAACCAGATTATCATTATTGGTAATGATGGTCACCCGGAGGTAGAAGGAATTAAAGGCTGGTCAAAAACACCTGCAGTTGTGATAGAATCAGCAGAAGAAGCCGATAATTTTACCTGTCCGGAGGGGACAAAACTATGTATCGTGTCTCAGACGACATTTAACTACAAGAAATTTCAAGATTTAGTTGAAATTTTTCAAAAAAAAGGTTATGATATAATTGTTGCGAATACTATTTGCAATGCGACAGAAGAACGTCAAAAGGAAGCCAGTGAATTGGCGGCGAAGGTTGACGTCATGATTGTAATAGGTGGCGCGCACAGCTCGAATACAAGGAAGTTGTACGAATTGTGTAAGAGTGAGTGTGAAAGAACTTATTATATACAGACACTGGCAGACTTGCAATTAGAATTACCTAATTCTGTTGAACTAGTGGGCATTACAGCAGGGGCATCGACCCCAAACAAAATCATTGAGGAGGTTCAAAATTATGTCAGAATTAACTTTTGAACAAATGTTAGAAGAATCATTAAAAACTATTCATACAGGAGAGGTAATTGAAGGTACAGTTATTGATGTTAAGCCGGAAGAAATTATCCTTAACATCGGTTACAAGTCAGACGGTATTCTTACACGTAACGAGTACACAAATGAAGCTAATGTAGACCTTACAACCCTCGTTAAGCCTGGTGACACAATGGAAGTAAAGGTGTTAAAAGTAAACGATGGCGAAGGACAGGTTCTTTTAACATATAAGAGACTTGCTGCTGATAGAGGCAACAAGAGAATCGAAGAAGCTTTCAACAATAAGGAAGTTTTAACAGCAAAGGTTTCTCAGGTATTAGATGGTGGCTTGAGCGTTGTAGTAGATGAGGTTAGAATTTTCATCCCTGCAAGCCTTGTATCAGATGTATATGAGAAGGATTTAAGCAAGTATGCAGGACAGGAGATTGAATTCGTTATCAGCGAGTACAATCCAAAGAGAAGAAGATACATCGGAGATCGTAAGCAGTTAGTAGCTGCTAAGAAGGCAGAGCTTCAGAAGGAGTTATTTGCTAAGATTCAGGCTGGCGATATCGTAGAAGGTACAGTTAAGAACGTAACTGATTTCGGTGCATTCATTGATTTAGGTGGTGTAGACGGATTACTTCATATTTCAGAGATGTCTTGGGGACGTGTTGAGAATCCTAAGAAGACATTCAAGGTTGGAGAGGCTATTAAGGTATTGATTAAGGATATCGAAGGTAGCAAGGTTGCTTTATCATTAAAGTTTGATGATTCCAACCCATGGAAGGATGCTACAGTTAAGTATGCAGTAGGTAATGAGGTAACAGGTAAGGTTGCTAGAATGACAGATTTTGGTGCATTCGTAGAGCTTGAGCCAGGTATTGATGCATTGCTTCATGTTTCACAGATTGCAAAAGAGCACGTTGAGAAACCTTCCGATGTATTAACAGTAGGACAGGAAGTAACAGCTAAGGTTGTTGACTTTAACGAAGAGAGCAAGAAGATTAGCTTAAGTGTGAAGGCTTTATTTGCTCCTGAGGTTTCAGAGACAGTTGAGGATGATGCAGATGTTGTATCTGTAGATATTGATGCAGCTATCGCTGAGCAGGATGCTGAGTAATCACGATAGACGAGAACAATAGATATTAGTAGTAACTATTTAGGGGAATAAATAACAGCTATATAGGGACAAGTTAATAATAATACTCTAGGAACTTATGGTTCCTAGAGTTGTTTTCGTTATTAAAAGTTCCTTATAAAGAATAAAAACTTTTCAAGTATTTGTGAGAAAGGGGCAGTTACTATGGGATATGATTATGAATATTTTAAAAAGGAAGTATTTGCACTGACAAAGATTGACTTGAATGCGTACAAGGAGAAACAGATGAAACGTCGAATTGATACGCTGATAGGTAAGCATAAGGTGGTTGGCTATGATAAGTTTGTAGCTTTGTTGCGTGATGACAAGGCAGTATTTGAGGATTTTGTAAATTATCTTACGATTAATGTTTCTGAGTTTTATCGTAATCCGGAGCAGTGGAGCTTGTTAGATAAACAGGTTATTCCGGAGTTGATTCAGAAATTCGGAAAGAATTTGAAAATTTGGAGTGCAGCATGCTCTACGGGAGATGAGCCATATTCGTTGGTAATGGCGTTATCACGTCATATTCCTCTTAATCAGATTAAGATTATTGC
>JAZNMO010000149.1:0-19200 GCA_045579665.1 Lachnospiraceae bacterium | reverse complement strand
ATGATGCCTTTACAGAGAGCCTGTGGTGCTGAGAATCAGGTGAGAAACTAGTTGTCAAATGGACCGTTGAGGGCGCAGTCAAAAGTGTGAAAGATGCAAGCATATTTTACGCCTAGTATTCTGCGACGTGTTGGCATACGTCAGTTGCCGGGAATATGTTGGTATTCTGCTAAGCGCACATGCAGTTTATAGATTGCAGTGAATCAAGGTGGCACCGCGGATAGTGTCGTACTGTTATTGTACCTGTTCGTCCTTGACAGAGAGTATATTTCTGTCAGGGGCGTTTTTTGTTATTTAGCAGATGCCAAAGTTTTATTCCCCGTGACATGAATATAAAAAGATAGCTCGTAAGGAGGATATGATGTGAAATTGACAAAGCGATGGTGGCGCTTTTGCGCCTGCTATATATAAAAAAAGAAACATAGAGATGTGTTAGTAACAGTAAAAAATTTTGAATGGATTGTAGGAGGAAAATATTATGAAATATAACAACATTGAATTTGACACGTATTTTAAGAATTATCCGGATGCAAGGGGCTACTTTGGGAAATATGGTGGTTCTTATATTCCGCCCGAGTTACAGACTGCAATGGATGAAATCAACGAGGCATACCAGACAATTTGTAAGTCCTCAAAGTTTATTAGCGAGCTCCGCCGTATCCGCAAAGAATTTCAGGGAAGACCAACACCGATTTCACATCTTGAAAGATTGTCCAATAAGCTAGGAAATGTTCAGCTTTATGTGAAGCGTGAGGATTTGAACCATACAGGGGCACATAAGCTCAATCATTGTATGGGAGAGGTGTTGCTTGCAAAATATATGGGAAAGAAGAAGGTGATTGCGGAGACCGGTGCGGGACAGCATGGTGTTGCACTTGCTACAGCAGCTGCTTATTTTGGTATGGAGTGTGATATCTATATGGGAGCTGTGGACATTAAGAAGCAGGCGCCTAATGTTGCCAGAATGAAAATTCTTGGTGCAAGAGTAGTTGAGGTAACAGAGGGCTTGCAGACCTTAAAAGAAGCGGTAGATGCTGCGTTTGCAGCATACTGTAAGGAGTATAAGGATGCTATTTATTGCATTGGTTCGGTTGTAGGACCGCATCCATTTCCGATGATGGTTCGTGATTTTCAAAGCGTAGTGGGAATTGAAGCAAGAGAGCAGTTCCTTGAAATGACAGGTGAACTTCCTGATGCGGTAGTTGCCTGTGTGGGTGGCGGTTCCAATGCAATGGGTATGTTTGCAGGTTTTCTCAATGACCCTGTGGATATATACGGTGTAGAGCCTCTTGGCAGAGGTATGGCACTTGGTGACCATGCAGCGAGTCTTACTTATGGAGAAGAGGGGGTTATGCATGGCTTTAACAGTATCATGCTAAAGGATGAAAAGGGAGAGCCTGCACCGGTGTATTCTGTAGCAAGTGGTTTGGATTATCCGTCTTCAGGACCAGAGCATGCGTTCCTACATGATTTAGGACGTGTAAAATATGATGTGGTATCAGATGATGAAACGATAGATGCATTCTTTGAATTATCCAGAATGGAAGGAATCATTCCGGCAATTGAAAGCTCTCATGCAGTAGCTTATGGAATGAAATTAGCTAAGACGATGGGAAGAGGCTCTGTGCTGATAAATCTTTCCGGCAGAGGGGATAAGGATATGGATTACATTATCGAGAAATATGGTATACGTTAATCTATAAAAAGTGTAATAGAGGGGAATTTGGTCTACATAAATTATTTTTAAATTTCTTAAGAAATATGTGATAATTTGAAATGACAAAGCGAATATATAGTGAAGGCCTTTAGATGAATCAGTGTTAGATGGCAGTGATTTGTGAGTTTGCAAATAAAGATATTAACGATGAGCGGAGGGAAGACGTGCAACAGGAGGAATACAGAAGGTTAACGAATTTATATTTGGATGATATTTACAGAGTAGCGTACAGTGGGTGTCGGAACAGGCAGGATGCGGAGGATGTAACGCAGGAGGTGTTTGAGGCATTACTCAGATGCAAGGGCGGGTTTGAGAGCGATGAGCATGCAAAGTTCTGGCTTATCAGGGTAACTTCTAACAAGTGTAAGAGTATGTGGCGTACTCCTTGGAAGCGCAGAGTAGATTTGTCTGATGAGGAACTGCCAGTAGCAAAGCAGAACTGGACCAAGGGACAGGAAGAACTGTATGAAGCACTACGTAAGCTGCCACCTAAATATGCACAGTGTGTTCATTTGTTTTATTTTGAAGAAATGAAGACAAAAGAAATAGCAGAGCAATTAGGCATATCGGAAACTGCGGTATCAACCAGATTGCAGAGAGCAAGACAGAAGCTAAAGACTTTTTTAGGAGAGGAGCAGGTAAATGAGCGAAATGTTAACAACGGATACATATAAAACGGTTTATAAGGATATCACACCAAGTGACGAATTTAGACAGAAGATGTTAAATCAGGGAATGGAAACGAAGGTATATAAAATGAAACCAAGGTTATCTTATGTAGCGGCAATTCTTGCATGTGTGGTTCTTATGGTAAGCGGTACAGTGTATGCCTATACACATCCTGCCGTGATGCGGGCATTCTTCGGTGAGGGGGCACAGCAGAACCTGGTAGAGGCAGTATATTCGGAGATTGATAAAACCATTTGCTGTGAGGGGTATCGTTATATCTTTGAAGGAAATTATTATGATGAGGCTGCACAAGCAGGCTATCTGGCAATCAGAGTAGAGGCAGAAGACGGTTCGATTCCGGAAGTGGAGTGGTATGAAGTGGAAACGAAATACAAGTTTGAGGAAGAAAGCCTTGGAAATAAGTATTGGAATCCATTTGGATTTACATATGAATTCGCTCGGGTTGGTGAGAGTGAAATCTGCTTATTGTATCAGACACAGTTGGTTGGTTCAGGGCGACTTCGTGACACATCGGAGGAAGAAGAGTACTTATATTTGACGTATCAGCCTTTGAATGCATCGGATGATGTGGCGATTTCGATTATTCCTTTGGAGGAGTTTAAAGAGGTGTATCCTGCTATTCTTAGGGAAGTCTTCCAAAATATGAGAAGCATAGATGGGGCGGCATTGTGGGCTCGAGATGAAGAAGTAGCGGCCAATGTTATGATGGCATTGCAAGAGACATTTGATAGTATTACACTTCCACGCCAGTCGGGTAACTATGTGGAGTATGATTGCGATGGAATTCATGTGGAGATTGGATATTCTTATATTAAGGCTACATGGAAGGCAGAAGATATGGATGTGCAGTCTGTTGCAACGATTATTGAAGGAGAGCGTAAGGCATGGGTGAATTGCGGAGATGCTATATCAGGAGCGCATATCAGTTTTTGCACGGATGAGTACGGACAGAAGAATGGAATGGCAGAATTTGTATGCTGGCAGCAGCGGTTGATTGACCCTGCAGCTGTGCAGATAGAAATGAATGGCGCTATATTGGAAAAGGAATAAGGTGCAAAATGAAGCAAAAAGCGGAGTCTGGCAACCAGACTTCGCTTTTGTTCTTCTCAAACCTTTTTTTTATGATATAATATATACAATAGATTGAAACAAAGTCCTTTTGAGAGGTATTTTATGGACAGGGTTAAAAAAATTGCGTTAGTCATAAGTGCATCTAATTTTGAGAGACAAAAGCGAGTGGTTCATGAGGTTCATGAAGCACTTAGAAGCATGGGCGATTATGCGCTTTATGTATTTACCAATTATGGAATTTTTATTGGCGACAGTCCCTATATCAGAGGAGCCAAGTCAATATATGAATTGTTGAAGCAGCATGAGTTTGACGGATGTATTATAGATAGCAATCTAGGTAATCCAGATATGGAGAAGGAGCTGATTGCTGGCTTAAAAGAGTGTGGTATTCCTGTTATTGGTTTGAATATTATTCATGAGAATATTCCTTTTTCTATTTTGGATGGTTATTCTGCGCAGACAAAGCTGATGGAGCATTTGATTGAGGAGCATCATTGTACGAAGATTAATTTTGTTGGCTTTTATGGTGCAGATATATTTACTGAACAGGCATTGAATGCTTATAAGGATTGTCTGGAACGGGCAGGACTTCCATATGAGGAAGGTCGTGTGATTAAGAAGACTGTTTCTACAGAGAATGGTAGAAGCATATATCATGAGTTTAAGGAACGAGGTATGGATGATGCAGAAGCTACAATATGTCTGCATGATGTTATTGCCATTGGATTGTGCTTGGAGATGGAGGAGCATGGTCTTTCTGTTCCGGAGGATATGCTTTTATGTACGTTAAATTATAGCGCAAACAGTATTGGATTCAGACCATCGCTTACAGGTATAGACAGACAGGATGAATATGTGTCAAGAAAGGCTTGTGAGTTATTAAGAGATAGTTTAGAGGGAAGAGAGGTACCTCGAGAGAATTATTATGAAGGACAGATTTTCTTTGGACAAAGCTGTGCGTGTGCGTCTAATAATATAGACTATGAGAATGGTATTTACCAGGATATCATTTTAAATAAGATAGAGGCGGGCAGTCAGATTAGTCTGATGATGAATTATAATGATGCATTAGAGTCGGTAGAGTCGTTTCAGGAGCTTGGTAATAATATATTTGATATCATGCAGGGACAAAAGGGACGAGAGTTTCTGATGTGTTTTAATAAGAGGGATATCGGCTATATTCTGAATGAGGTAGATGAGCTTGTAATAGATGAGCAGCATCCTTTTGATGAGGATATGGTAGTGATTATCGGTAATACCAAGGAACAGGGGCGTATTGTAGATGTAGAATATACGCTAAAGGATTTGTTCCCATATACACCTAAGGCAGGAGATGTGTATATTCTGATGCCGGTACATAGAAATGAGCGAGTATATGGATATGTGGTATTTATTAATAATTATGTACCGATTGATATGTACAATCATCGTATCTTGCATGAAAGTATTTGTACCAGTATAGAGAATCTTCGAAGACAGATGATTCTAAGAAGCAGTATTAAGGAGCTGGACGAGCTGCATATGCATGATGCTTTGACAGGCTTGTATAACCGCTATGCGCAGGAGCGTTATGCGAATAGATATACAAGTCATGGTTCATACACCGTTGTTATGATTGATATGGATGGATTGAAAAGAATTAATGACACATATGGACATTTGGCTGGGAACCATGCTCTCTGTAATTTGGCAGATGTTTTGCGAGAATGTGCAGATATGTCTGATTTAGTGGTTCGATATGCGGGAGATGAATTTTTAATTCTTTCATATAATACGGAGCATTCCGAGTGGGAAATGTTTTGTGAAAAAGTGAACCAATTGTTGGTATCAAGTGTAGAGAAACAAAAGCTACCATATGTGTTATCTGCAAGTATTGGATATTATGTATGTATGAATTCGAAACTACAGACATTTGAAGAGTGTTATCAAAAGGCAGACGAGTTGATGTATCATAATAAGATGCTGAAAAAGAATAGTGAAAGGTGTTAAAGAGTTCTCGTAATAGAGAACTCTTTATATGTTTTCGGATATAAGGGTATACAGAATTAGTAAAAAAGCAAAAAGATATGACTTGATGGATATATCAAAAAGTATATATCACTATTTGTAATAAATATACCTATTTTATAAGGCTTGTGCTATAATACAGCAGTATATTAAAAAATATATAGTAGTATATAATAAAGAAGGTTTTATGAGATGAATACGTTGTATTTGAATTATGCGTTGGAAGTGGAAAAGACCGGTTCTATTTCACAGGCAGCACAGAATCTATATATGGCACAGCCTAATTTAAGTAAAGCGATTAGGGATTTAGAGAGTGATTTGGGATATCGGATTTTTCGAAGAACCAATAGTGGCGTGGTGGTAACTGAGAATGGAACAGAGTTTTTATATCATGCCAAGAAGGTTACGGAGCAGTTGGCTGAGATTGAGAAGATTTCAGATAGAAATGATACACAAAATACCAAATACAAAATATCGATTCCGCGAGGAAGCTATATTGCGAATGGATTTACAGCATTTATTTCTTCTCTTCATATAGAAAAGGGCATGGACATTACACTAAATGAGACGAATACATTGCGAACGATTACAAATGTAGCAGATAAAGGATATAATATGGGGATTATCCGTTATCCTTTGTCTGATGAAGAGAGTATTAAGAGTCTGTTGAAAAGTAATAATCTTGAGCAGGAGACGATATGGGAGTTTGAGTATGTATTGGTAATGTCAAAGGACCATCCGTTGGCGAGAAAGCCAAAGGTGCAGGTAGAGGATTTGGATGAGTATATGAAGATTACGCATGCAGATATAGATATTCCGCATGCTAAGAATGACAGACAGGAAGAGAATCAACATATGCATAAAACAATTTATGTGTATGAAAGAGGTAGTCAGTTTGATTTGTTGGCCAATGTTCCAACAACTTATATGTGGGTTTCGCCAATTCCGGATTCCTACTTAGATAAGAATCATTTGGTGCAAAGAGCATGTAAAGCAGAGAATAATTGTTATAAAGATGTTTTGATTTATAGAAAAGACTATAAGCTTAGCGAATTTGATAAATTGTTTCAAAACAAAATATATGAATCAAAGGTAGAAGTGGCTTCGGTACAATATAAATAATTTTGGAGAGAAGAAGTAATATATGGATTACTATATATTGCTCCTTCTTTTTTTATATTTCCATTTATTGCAAAAAGTTGATAATATACGAAAGATTGATGAAAGCGAGTCAAAGGAGAGGAATATCATGGAATATTGCTTATCAGCAAAGGAAGCTGTTGAAAGGTATATAGCGGCTGCGCAGGTAAAATTCAGACTGCCGTTTGGAAAATTGTTTGGAAAGGCGGTTCTGGCAGGAATGATGATAGCATTTGGCGCATCAGCAAGTAGTGTTGCAGCGCATACAGTTGCGGATGTTGGAATAGCGAGGTTAGCAGCAGCAGTAGTTTTTCCGGTAGGACTTATGATGGTTATATTATTAGGTGCTGAATTGTTTACCGGAGATTGTATGATTGCAATGAATGCATTGGATGGAAAGCAGAAATTGAGCGAAGTGATTCGAGTACTGGTTGTTGTATATGCTGGGAATTTTGTTGGAGCTACAGCTCTTGCATGGGGGATTTTCTGTAGTGGTCAGTTGGATTATTCAGCAGGTATGCTGGGAGCATATACGATTAAGGTAGCAATCGGGAAAACGCATATTTCGTTTTTGGAAGGTGTAGTGTCAGGAGCATTATGCAATATTCTGGTATGTGCTGCAGTGCTGATGGCATTATGTGCGAAGGATATAGCAGGAAAGCTGTTGGCATCCTTCTTTACAATAATGCTGTTTGTTACAGCAGGCTTTGAGCATTGTGTAGCAAATATGTATTACATTACGGCAGGTCTTTTTGCAAAGCGTAATACAGAGTATGTAAGACTGGCGATGGAAACATATGGGTATTCACAGGAAAAGATAGATGGACTCAATCTTTATAATTACATGGTAACGAATTTGGTACCGGTTACCATCGGAAATGTGATTGGAGGTATTTTGCTGTTGGCAGTGCCAATGTATTGCTTAAATATACAAAATACAAAGAAAATAAAACAGGAAAAGGAGAATCAAGATGTTATTTGTACAACAGTTTTTGCAGACTCTGCTCGTTGAGGCATTAGGTGTAGGTGCTATGGCAATCGTGCTGTATATGTATTGGAATGTACTGACAAAAGGTGCTTGTAAAGAAAGGGAAGTTTAGAAAATAAAGAAAGTAAAAAAGGTGATGCTTCATAATAGAGGCACCACCTTTGTATGTGATTAGTTTTCCTTCTTAGACTTAACAAAGAATAAGCTCATAAGAAGAGCAACAATGTAAAGAACGATTGTTACATAAAGTACTGTCTGGTATCCTGTTGGGTTAACCATGTATCCGTCAACCTCAACCTGCTCACCGAAGTTATTCACAATCCATGTAGCAAGCTGGTTACCTGTAAGACCTGCGAATGCCCATGCTGATAATGTGATACCGTGAAGAGCTGAGATACTTCCCATACCGTAGTTATCTGAAAGTAATGTAGGTACGTTAGAGAAGCCTCCGCCGTAGCCTGCGTTAACAGCCATGATTAAGATAAGAACAAGTGCTGTTAAGCCCATGTTGCCATTACCGTTTGCAATACCGCCTGTTAAGATAACAATGCCTGTAAGTGCAATAGAAACGATGAAGATAATCTTGTAAACAGTATTTCTGTCCTTCATAGTATCAGCCCATGCAGATAAACCAAGACGTCCGCCTGCATTGAAGATAGCAGATACTGTAGAGATAATACCTACAGAAGCAGCAAGTCCAAGACACTTAACAATAGCCTTCTCCTGAGAAATCAATGCAAGACCACATGTAATGTTAATGTAGAACATGAACCAAATACCAATGTAGTTAGTGATAGGTCTTGTCTTAATAACCTCGATGATGCTTGGCTTCTTCTCATCGCCTGAAGGCTCATGCCATCCTTCCGGCTTCTTTAATAATAGATGTCCGATGAACATCATTACAAAGTAAACGCATGCAAGGATAAGGAACATCTGCCAGATACCGTTCTCACCAAGACCTGCAAGCATACCCTGCATAATAGGGCTTGCGATAGCCTTTGCAGCACCAAAGCCTGCTACAGCAAGACCTGTTGCAAGACCCTTACGGTCTGCGAACCAAAGCATAAGTGTCTTAACCGGTGAAAGATAACCTGTACCAAGACCAATACCCATGATGAAACCGTAGCAAACGTAGATACCGATAAGGTAAAGTACGTTGCCCTTGTCCATACCGCCAAGGTAAATAAACAAACCTGTACCTGCCATACCTACTGCAAAGCAGATAGAAGCGATAAGTGAAGATTTGTGAATATCCTTCTCAACAACGTTTCCTAAGAATGCAGCTGACATTCCTAAGAAGAAGATAGCGAAACTGAATGCCCATTCTGTTGCGCTCTTTGAAAAGCCGATATAATCAGCGATTTCCTGGCTGAAGATAGACCAGCAATATACAGTACCGATACTACAGTGAAGTAATAAGGCAGGAATTGCAGCTCTAATCCACTTGTTGGTGCGCCAGCCACCAGTTTTCTTAGTGTTTTCCATAATTCTTATGTCCTTTCTGAATTATATTATTATGTAATGCTTAATAATAATAAATAGGATATGTCTGTGAAATGCCTGTAGGCGCAGAAATACCCTTAACCTTATACATATTACCACAAAGGAACTTGGTTTGCAATAAAAGTCGAAAGAAAGTATAAAAAGTATAAACAAAAGATAAAATATCGAAAGCGGTATGCAATAAAACTGATAATATATCAAGTTGCATATTGCAACGATAGTGAAATTAGGATATAATGTCAGCAGATAAATAAAGGAGAATTTAAGATGCATGATAAGGAATTATGTGAACAGATAGGACAGCGAATCCGACAAAGAAGAATGGAGCTTTCCTTAGGGCAGCAATATCTTGCTGACAAGCTGGATGTGAATAAATCTACAATACAAAGATATGAGTCGGGGGCAATTGATAATTCCAAGAAGTTAATTTTGGAAGGGTTGTCTGAGGCATTGCAGGTTTCGCCGGAGTGGCTTAAGGGTGAGCAGAATGCATACAAGCCTGAGGTGACAGACAGAAGGGAACTTCAGATTTCGGATGCGATGACGGAGATTTTGCAGGAGATTCATAGAATTCATGCGGATATGAAGGATGATGAGTTGTACTTTTCCGAAGATTTGCTACTTTTGATGCTTCGGGAATATATGTGTTTTGTGGAGCGCTTTCAGGAGGCAAGCAAGAAGTATTCTAAGCTGACCGGAAGAGATGAGGTGGCAGTAGCTGCGGGCTTTTCTTCAGAAAAGGAGCTGAATGAGACTTTGTTTCTGCGAAGTATTTTTCATACCACCAATACTTTTCGGGATATGAGTGAGATTGTCAGACAGTATCCTAAGGAGCCGCAAGTGGCGAGGGCTAAGTTAAGACAGCTATTGCAGGAAGTACGATAAGGTATGGAGTATAAATAGATAAGTAAGAGAGAGTTAAGGGAAAGAGTATCATTATGGAGAGACAGAATTTTTTATTACCAACAGAAGTTTTAGAGGCAAATATGAAGGCGGCACAGGCAAAGGTAAGGTACCCTTTCTATAAATTACTGTTGCTTGGAATGATGGCAGGTATGTTTGTGGGCTTTGGTGCGGCAGCAAGCAGTACAGCAATGCATGGAATTGCGGATGTAGGAATTGCAAGACTGATTGCAGGTTGTATTTTTCCTGTTGGGCTGATGATGATTATTTTTGTAGGCGGAGAATTGATTACCAGTAATTGCCTTATGATATCAGGCGTGATAGACAAGAGATATTCCGTGTTGTCTATGTTGAAAGCACTGGCAGTATTATATATCAGTAATTTAATTGGTTCGGTGTTGGTTGCGATATTGGTTTATTACAGCGGTATTTTGAATTATACAGGAGGTGCGACAGGAGCATTTGCGATTAATGTGGCATTTGCGAAGGTGAATATTACGCCGGGGGCGGCCGTTTGCTCCGGTATATTGTGTAATATTTTAGTGTGTGCGGCATCCTTGATGGCAACAGCAGCAAAGGATATTGCCGGTAAGACATGGGCGATTTTCTTTCCGATATTTGCTTTTGTTATCTGTGGCTTTGAGCATTGTGTTGCGAATATGTACTATATTGTACTGGGAATTCTTGCAAGCGGGAATGGACATTATGTGGCAAGGGCGCAGGAATTGTATGGTTTGTCCAAGGCAGCGGTACAGGAGAGTTTGACACTCGGGGGCTTTTTTTCTAACCAGATTCCTGTTACAATAGGTAATATCCTGGGAGGAATGGTATTTGTGGCATTGCCGCTGTATGCGATTCATAAGAGCAGGGGAGAGAATAAAATGAAAGCTCATGTGCATGCGGAATCGGAAACACATTGTTCTATCTGCGATTTCTACGAGGCTGCATCCAGAGCAGAACGAGAGGACGCATGAACGATAGATTAACAAAGAATGATATCAGGAAAATGGAAGAAGAGATTGAACATCGTAAGCTGGTAATTCGTAAAGAAGCCTTAGAGGCGGTGAAGGAAGCCAGAGCGCAGGGAGACTTGAGCGAGAACTTTGAGTATTATGCTGCAAAGAAGTATAAGAATCAGAATGAATCCCGTATCCGTTACTTGGAGCGTATGATTAAGACGGCAGAGATTATTGAGGATGATGCCAAGGAGGACGAGATTGGTCTGAATAAGACGGTAACAGTATTGTTTGAAGAGGATGGCATGGTGGAGACCTATCGTTTGGTAACAACGGTGCGTAATAATCCGCTTAAAGGGCTGATTAGCATTGAGTCTCCAATTGCAAAGGCTTTGATTGGTCATAAGGCAGGAGAGAGAGTTTATGTACAGGTGAATGATGGTTTTGGATATTATGTTACGATTCAGACGGTTGAGAATACTCCGGATGATGATTCCATAGAGATTAGAAAGTTCTAAAGGTTAATATAATGATATGAAATGCTTAGGTGGTGAAAAATTTTTTCATCACCTTTTCAAATTGGTTAACAATTTAGACGATTTCTGTAACCCTTATAAACACTGGATTCGTACTAAAGTACTACAAATGTTACAAAAATATTAACTGACAAAACCGGATATTGTACCGTGAAAACTGTATTGACAAAGTGGCGTAAAATCAGTATTCTTGGGACATACGCATGACAGAAAGGAAGGTAAAGAGGAGATGTCATGCGGGATGGGAGTTAAGGATAATGAAATATTTGGGTAATAATTTAAAGGCTATGCTTGGCATGGCAGTATTTCTTATTGCTTTGAACTCACAACAGGTATCGGCAGCAGAGAGCAATATCGAAGGAAGTATCAAAAGAGAAACGGTAACAGAAGAGTTTGTAGTAGTGGAGCCGATGGATGGTGTTATTGCAGAGGGCTTGGATGTCATGTATCAGAAGAGTGCTTCTACAACAAATGTTAAGAATTTCGGCTACTGGGTGTACAGACCAACCATTTCCACCACAGAGGAGTTACCATTGATTGTATATATGCATGGTATAGGAGAGCGCGGAAGTAATCTCAATAAGCTTACAACAGTAAGTCTTCCGAAGCACCTATATGACGGAGATGTAACGGTAGATGCGATTGTTATTTGTCCGCAGTGTCCGGCAGGAACGAACTGGACGAATCTTGCGGATGATGTTATGGAGTTAATTAACATTGTATGCGAGGAAGAGAATGTAGACAGAACAAGTATCAGTCTGACAGGACATAGTCTTGGCGGTATCGGTACATGGAGCGTGGCGTTAAAGTATCCTGATGTATTTGCAAGTCTAGTACCGGTAAGCAGTACGATTAAGACACCATATGATTGTACATCGATTGCGCATATTCCGGTATGGTCTTTCCATGGAGCATTAGACACCATGAGACCTGCATCCATGCTGACTGCACAGACAGTGATTAATGAGGCCGGTGGAAATATGATGGTTACAATGTTTGAACGGGAGGGACATTGTATCACGGATATCGTATATAATAATCCAGAGTATAATGTACTGGATTGGATGGCAAGCCAGCACATAACAATTGAATAGAGAGTGAATAGGATGAAGCTCGATAGTATCTAAGAAGGTGCTGTCGGGCTTTTAAAATATGAAAAGAACACACGTAGAGGAACAACACCAATTGACTTTAATTGTATATACAATTAAACTATTATTAGACAATAAATTCAGACAGCCGGGAAAATATGAAAAAGGGGAAGGTGGCTGTCTATGAAGCTGCATACGATGAAAAAAACGATATTGGCAGGTACAATTGTGTTTATAACTGCATGTATGCCGACAGGAAGTGTATTGGCAGAGGAAGCGGTGCCGGTTGCAGGGATGGCGTCGGAACAGGAAATTTGCTTAGAAGCGCAGGAGGCTGCGCTGGCGGAAATCATTCCTGAGGTATCTATTCAATTGGAAGGCAGAGTGGTTAGTAATTACAGTACGATGCTTGACTATAATAAAGCTAAGATTTCAGATTATGAGGCATTTGTTCAGGCTTTGGCACAGTTTCCGTATTTGACGAGAGTGGAATTATGTGAGAGTAATTTAACCAATGAGCAGATGGAAGGTCTGCAGAAGGCTTATCCTAATGTAAAGTTTGTGTGGACACTGTATTTGAAAAATTATTGGAAAGTAAGAACTGACCAGGTTGCATTTTGTACAAATAAGGGAATTAGGGATGATGAGCCGGTTCTTCGCAGTGAGGATGTGGCACAGTTAAAGTATTGTACGGATATGGTGGCGTTGGATATAGGACATAATAGAATTAGTGATATTTCTTTCGTAGAATATATGCCAAATCTGCGTATTCTGATTCTGGTGGACAACAGACTTGTTGATTTATCTCCGGTAGCACATTGCAAGAAGCTGGAATATATCGAAACCTTTGTAAATCGAATTACGGATTTTTCAGCTTTGGCAAATTTGGTGAATCTCATTGATGTGAATATTTGTTATAACCAAATCGCCGATATCACGCCATTATTGAATAAACCAAGATTAGAGCGCTTGTTTGTGTCTCACTGTGGGCTGTCAACAGACCAGCTCAACCAGCTGAAAGCTGAATATCCCAATGCACAGCTTAATCATACAGTAACACAGTCTATACATGGTGGCTGGCGTAAGGTGGACAGGTTTTATGCGTTGCGTAAGATGTTTAAGACGAATACGGTAAATCCACTTTTTACCACGGATGCAGATTGGTTTACACATTATGCCAATGTATTTGATTTGGAATATTATATCAATCATTATCCGGAGGTGTTGAAGCAGGTAGGAACGGACCCAATGGAGATATTGTATTATTTTCTGGATTATGGAATCGCACTTGGACATCAGGCAAGTCCAAACTTTTCGGTAACAGCGTATAAAGAGGGAAATCCCGGATTGTACTCGTTCTGCGGAGATGATTTGAATGCCTATTTCAGGCATTATATGGGATATGGCTATAAAGAAAATAGAATAACGACATATTAAGAAAAGAGAGCACTATCCCAAATGCGAGGGTAGTGCTTTTTATGTAGCTTACTAATTTTTTCAATTAGTAACGTGCGTTGTCAGATAATTAAAATGTTACAAAAATGTTAACAACTAATATAAAAATAATTACACTGAAGTTGCACGTGTGTAATATTGACTTGATAAGACAATAGTAGTATAGTAAATTTATCAGCAGGACTTAGGAGGAAAGTACTACTGGTGATGCATGAGAATCACTACATGAGAAAGGGTAACAAAGCTGTAATAATTTAGTAAGTAGAAGGAGTAAGACTTACGGGATTAGGCTTTGGAAAAGGGTATAATAATGAAATATGTAAGTAAATTTGTAGCCGGATTATTTGTGCTGGCTGTTGTTTCTGTGACTTCTTTGTCGATTCATGCAGGTGTAAAGGAAGCAAAGGCAAGCGAGCAGGTGGAAGTGATTGCATTTGACACAGTTGTGGAGAATGAGGAAACTGAGACTGTGACAATAGAGAGTGAAGTGGTTTCGACAGAGGAAATTGTAGAGAACGTAGTGATAGAGCCTGAGACGGTAGCTAAGGCGGAAACAGTAGCTGCAAGCAGTCTTAAAAATGCAGGACAAAGCGAAGGTCCTATGGTAGTCGATGGCTGTGAGGTTGTTGGATTTGAAAGTGAAGCTGAGAGAGCGGCTTATGTAGATGCATTATCGGATGAGTATGAGGTAATTGCATCAGCTACAATTTCGCGTGATTGGACAGAAGAGGAGATAGCTCAGAATTATACGATGGAACAGAATTCAGCTATGATTTCTAATGGTAAGAGTATGGGGTATTGGTTATATAAGCCATACGAGACAGATGAAAAGATGCCACTTGTTATTTATTTACATGGCAAGGATGGCTGTGGTAGCAATCTTGACCGTTTGATGAAGATTCAGGGGATTCCACAGTACATCAATGAAGGTAAGATTTATCCGAATGCAGTTGTGATTTCTCCACAGTGCCCTTCAGGGTCAAGCTGGACAAGTCAGGCAGATGCCGTAATGGAGCTGATTGAGGCTGTTGTGGCTGAGGAAAATATTGACCGTTCCAGAATCTCCTTAACAGGTGCAAGTCTTGGAGGAATCGGTACTTTCAATATTGCAATTAAGAATCCAAGCTATTTCTCTGCAATTGTGCCGGTGTGTGGTTCAGTATCAGCAGCCAAGTGTAGTGTTTTAAATAATGTACCTGTGAAGATTTATCATGGAACCAGAGATACAGGTATGGGCTTTAGCGTAAAGGATGCTGCAGTCATCATCGCAGAGAATGGCGGTAACTGTGAGTTAAATATGCTAGAGGGTAAGGGACACGAAATCAGATACGTGTACTATGATGATACCTATCATGTTCTTGACTGGATGATTAGCCAGCAGAGAACAGATGTGACTCCATAAGAGTTGCAAATAACGCAAGTTATTAAACAGATAATTCCTAATATAGATATAAAATAAAGTATAGCAAGGCGGGCATTCGAAGATTCGGATGCCCGCCTTGTTATAAAGTTGTCGAAATCATAAAATGGTTATGTTATAATGAGAGCCGAAAGACTTGGAAAGGCATGGTTCACACATGAATTTAATTAACATTGAGAATATTACAAAATCATATACGGATACATTGTTGTTTGATGATGCGTCCTTTTCTGTAAATGAGGGGGAAAAGGTTGGTATCATTGGAATCAACGGAACGGGTAAGACAACGCTTCTTAAGATGCTGGTAGGCATTGAAGAGCCTGACAAGGGAAAGATTACCAGAGCTAATAATATGGTGATTCGTTATCTTCCGCAGAATCCTGTGTTTAAAGAAGGAGCGACGGTTCTCCAAAGTGTAATGGAGGGCAATTTAAATACTCATAATGAATGGTCTTTGGAAAGTGAAGCAAAGTCCATGCTGCAAAAGCTTGGAATTACAGAATATGACGAGAAGGTAGCAGTGCTTTCAGGAGGACAAAGAAAGCGAATTGCACTGGCAAATACATTGCTTGCAACGGCGGATGTACTGGTATTGGATGAGCCGACCAACCATTTGGATTCGTCCATGGCAGACTGGCTGGAAGAATATTTGAAGAATTTCAGAGGAGCACTGGTTATGATTACACATGACAGATATTTCCTCGATAGTGTTTCTAATCGAATTGTGGAGATTGATAAGGGAAAGACCTATAGCTATCAGACCAATTATTCGGGATTCCTACAGTTAAAGGCGCAGCGGGAGGAGATGGCACTTGCAACAGAGCGTAAGCGTCAGAGTATTCTGAAGGTCGAGATTGAGTGGATGCAAAGAGGTGCCAGAGCACGTTCTACCAAGCAGAAGGCGCATATTCATCGTTATGAGGAGCTTGCAGCACAAAAGGGACCCGTGCAGGACGCACAGCTTGATATTAGCTCTGTATCTACCAGAATGGGTAGAACGACAATAGAGTTACAGGATATCTGTAAGAGCTACGGAGATAAGACATTAATCAGTCATTTTGATTACATTTTCTTAAAGGGCGACAGAATCGGATTTATCGGTGAAAACGGTTGTGGTAAGTCAACCCTGATGAAGATTATCTGTGGAATGGAGCAGCCGGATTCAGGTGAGGTACTGACAGGGCAGACCATCAAGATAGGTTATTATGCCCAGGAGATACGCAATGATAAGGATGCAGGACTTGCCTATATGGACCCGAATATGAGGGTGATAGATTACATTCGCAATACAGCAGAGTATGTACAGACAGTGGACGGCTCTGTGTCTGCTTCGGTGATGTTGGAGAGATTTTTGTTCCCGGCAGATAAGCAGTATTCGCCTTTGGGCAAGCTTTCCGGTGGTGAAAAGAGAAGATTAAATCTTCTTCGCGTGCTGATGGAAGCATCGAATGTATTAATTTTGGACGAGCCGACCAATGATTTGGATATTAGAACTTTAACAATCCTAGAGGATTATCTGGATAACTTCGATGGTATTGTGATTACGGTATCCCATGACAGATATTTCTTGGATAGAACAGTGAGGCGAATCTTTGCTTTTGAAGGAAATGGTGTAATTCGCCAGTATGAGGGCGGATATACGGACTATCAGGCAAGGCGTCAGGAGGAAGAAGGTTTTACAGGTGTTGACAGCAGTGTAAAGAATAATTCCAAAGCCGGTGTGTCGGCAGATGCAGAAGGCGGAGAGGCTAAGAATCTGAAGAATATTAAGAACCGTCAGGATAAGCTCAAATTCTCCTATAAGGAACAGAAAGAATACGAGACGATTGAGGATGATATTGCAGCTTTGGAGGAGAAGCTCGAGCAGCTGGATAAGGATATTACAGCCAATGCCAGAGATTTTGTGAAGCTTGCGGAGCTGACAAAGCAGAAGGAAGATGCAGAGGCAGCATTGGAAGAGAAGATGGACAGATGGATGTATTTGCAGGATTTGGCAGAGCAGATAGAAGCACAGAAAAATAAATAACAGACGATATGAGAAAAGCACGGAAGACGTTTGGAAACGTCCTACGTGCTTTTGCTAGTGCGATTCATTAAAAATTAAATGCTCTAAAGTCTTCAGGTATCTCCTGTGTAAAGGACATTTCTACTCCTGTAATAGGGTGAACGAACTCCAAACGGTAGGAATGCAATGCCTGTCTCTTGATATGAGTAAAATCAGGGTGATAGAGGAAATCTCCGGGCAGGGGATGACCAATTGCTTTCATATGTACTCTGATTTGATGAGTACGCCCTGTTTCCAAATGAATCTCTAATAGGGAATAGTCCTGTGTATGTGCGATTCGTTTATAATGGGTAATTGCCGTTTCCCCCTTCTCGTGGTCAATACAACGCTCAAGAATAGAGCCTTCCTTTCGGGCAATCGGTAGGTCGATAGTCCCGTGCTCGGGAGTGATACCTGTTACAATAGCCCGATAGGTGCGGTGAATCTGACGATTCAGCTGTTGACCGGAGAGTACGGCACTACTAAGCATATTCTTGGCGATTAGAACCAATCCGGAGGTGTCTCTATCCAGTCGATTAACACAACGAAAAATAAAACCACCGGTTATGAAATCCTTACAAAGCTCTTGATAGTAGTAAGCACAGTAATTTGCCAGGGTGTCCTCATGATGGCCCATGGAAGGATGAACAGGAAGACCAGCAGGTTTGTTTACTAACAGAATATCATCATCCTCATAAACAATCATTTCACGAAAGGTTTCTAAAGATATTTTAGTAGGAGGAATGTTTTCTGAGTTTTCCTCTTCAACAATATGCACCTCTAAAACATCTTGGGCAGACAGCTTGGTATTGACATAGCTCCAAACACCATTTAACAAAATGGATTCTGGAGTTTTCTTTAAATGCACCATAAGCGGATGGGAAAAGCCCTTCTGCTTTAGGAAAGTGCCGATAGTCAAATAATTACCAGTGTTATTTATAGCGGAATCATCAATATGATAGATAAGTGTACGGTTCATAATCAGTAGTTTGCCTTTCTGTTATTTCTTGTTACCATTGCATACAGTTTATCCTAGTGAAACATAATCTGCAAGTGAAAGAAATAAAGGAGATAGGAACAAGTTAATAGTTTCTTTATTGTTTTTTTAGAATATTGTAGTTGTAGTGGTGTACAATTTGAGATAGAATGTTAGAGTACGAACAGTTCGAAAACGAACTATTCAAACAATGCAAGAAAAACAGAATAGATATAGGAGGTGTGTACAGGTGAAGGATAAGCCCCAAAAGTTAGGCTGTGCGATTCGACAGATGAATACTGCCTTTAAGCGTAGGTTCTTAAAGGAAGGAATGGATGCCGGCATTGATGAGGTTACGATTATGCATGGCTGGATTATGGGATATTTAGAGCATAATGCGCACAGGGATATTTATCAGAAGACGATAGAGGCAGATTTTTCTATGGGAAAATCTACGGTAACAAGTGTTGTTAAATTGATGGAGCAGAAAGGCTATATTAAGCGTGAGGCAGTACCGGGAGATGCAAGACTCAAGAAAATTGTGTTAACAGAAGAGGGAAAGCAGATGTCCCGATTGTGCAAATGTACCTTGGACCAAATTGATGCCAATATGTTAAAGGGCATTCCGACAGAGGAGATAGAGATATTCTTTGCGGTGGCGGATAAGATACATAAGAATCTGGAACAGGGAATGGATGAGTGA
>JAZNMO010000148.1:0-17794 GCA_045579665.1 Lachnospiraceae bacterium | reverse complement strand
ATTTACGAAAAAGGACTAAAGAAGATGGCTAAAGCATGACGTAATGCTGTGGAAAGAAGAATGTCGGAAAGCCGTGTGAGGGAGAACCTCATGCACGGTTTGATGAGGGGCGGATGAAAATTTTCATCCGCCTACTCTACTAACACTTGTTATGTAAACTACAGTATGCTATATTCTAAAAGTATGTTTTTTTACAAAGGAGAGAGTAGTAATGAAAAAAATCAAAGTAGCAATGCTGGGATTATGTCTTGTATTAGGACTTGCAGCATGCGGAAAAGAGACAGAGACAACAGCTTCTAAGGATGAGCCGAATATGGAGATGTTGTTTATGAACAAACAGATGAGGATGGAACGATAAGAAGAATCTATCGTTTTGAAGAAGAGTGTTTTTAACTTTTCTCATATAGAAACGCATTACCAATCTTTCCAACTCTCTTAACTGCATTGACTTCTAGCAGAATGTTAAGTCCAACGCCTGAAAGCTTCTGAGGGATATGTGCTGCCTTGGCGTAGTCCTTGGAGGTAAACTGTTCAGGCAAGGTATCGGGTAAGAATATCTGGTAATCTGAATGACGGTCAATTCTTACCTCATCATAAATGCCCACAGGAATACCATCACAACGGGAAGAACCCTTCTTTTTATCTTTGCTCCAACCATTTAAGTATCTGGTTTCTTCCACATCTATCAGCGAAATAATAAAATGAAGATTAGGATTTGAAAGAAACATCTTTATCTTATAAAGCTCAGGAAAGATATGATACATAGTTCCTGTCTTAGGTGACTTTCGTTTCGGAGAAAGCTCGCCAGTTTCCATATCCAGCCATGAGAGCCACTTGGTATGTGGAATAGGGTATATAATCGTCACATCATGCTCTTGTAGAAAGTAAGAGAGTTTATCCCTCATTTTATTAAATTGTCTTGTCTGTACTTCAAAGATTTCACCATCAACACAGATATCAGCTACATAATTTCCAATTTTTATCTCATGATAGTTAGAATTTGGAGCATAGTAGTATTTTAATACGGAGTGAATGGTTTTTTCAGAAAGCGTACCAATGCCGTTTTGGCCTTGTAGAGCACCAATCATTTTTGTGCAGGCTTCTGAAAAAAGTACTTCATCAAGTGAAGAAGAATATTTTGTTGTCGGAGTGGTTATATTCTTACGAGGCATGTGTTGCTCCTTTTGTTCTGAGTGTTTATTACATTTTATCAAAATACATAGCAATAGAAAAGAAATTATATTTGTTTATAATATTTCATATTTTTTTTATTGATTTTACGTCATGTATGGATAAAAATAGATAGTAAGATGGAATACGTATATTCTAATGGCGCATGAATGATATGCTTTTAAGAACGAACAAAAGAGAAAACTATAGTTATTTGAGGGGGCAGTAATGAGGAGTATTATCAGAAGTAAATACTATGGAATTATTAGAGCAGTTACGGTAGCATTGGCTTTTTTTCTTCAAATTATAACGATGTGTATCATGGCATCCTATTTAATGAAGGGATTCTTTGAACTATATTTTATTTTGGAATTGGTTAGTGTGATTACTGTGTTTGCATTGGTAAATGATGAAGAGTCTTATAAGCAGGGCTGGATACTAATTATTCTGATGCTGCCGATTTCGGGTCTGTTTTTATATTTTATGTGGGGAAGAAAGAGAGAAAATTCGCCCTATTATCAAAGATTTCGAGACTTGGAGATAGATACGGCAAAGTATCTTAAGCAGGATGAACGGGTAGCAACGAATATTCAGCAGGAGCATCCGAATAAAGTGCAGATTAGCCGCTATTTACGAAAGTCAGGTTATCCAATCTATGATGGGACACAGGTTTCTTATTACAAGGTTGGAGAAGATATGATTGCGGCTATGTTGGAAGACCTTAAGAAGGCAGAAAAGTTTATCTTTATGGAGTATTTTATCGTGTCTGAGGGACGTGTTTGGGATGAGATTCTTGAGGTACTGACACAGAAGGTCAAGGAAGGTGTAGAGGTAAAGCTGTTATTTGATGATTTTGGAACTCTTAGATTAAATACACATGCCTTTAGAAAGGATATGGAGAGTAGAGGGATACCGGTCAGAGTATTCAATCCGATTCATCAGGACGTTACCAGAATGACCTTTAATTATCGTAATCATCAGAAGATTACAATTATAGATGGTAATATAGGATATACCGGCGGAATTAAT
Organism: Lachnospiraceae bacterium; assembly: GCA_045579665.1. Classification (GTDB taxonomy): domain Bacteria; phylum Bacillota; class Clostridia; order Lachnospirales; family Lachnospiraceae; genus COE1. The sequence goes on along the minus strand of JAZNMO010000148.1, from coordinate 15,595 downwards.
TTGGCGGATGAATATACCAATTATATTGTTCGTTTCGGTCACTGGAAGGATACCGGTGTCAGACTTGTGGGAAATGGTGTATGGAGTCTAACCTGCTTTTTCTTAGAGATGTGGAGAAGCACCAGAAAGGCAGAGCTTTTTGATTATGAGAAGTATAAGCCAAGTATTCAGATAGAAGAGGATGGCTTTGTGCAACCATTTATGGGAGGACCACACAGGAATCCGACCAATCCGATAGAGGGTGCATATACCCGAATGATTACAAAGGCAAGAGATTATATTTATATTACAACTCCTTATCTGGTGTTAGATCAGAAGATGCTGGAGGATTTACGAAGTGCTGCTGAGAGTGAGGTGGATGTCAGAGTTATTGTACCTGCCATTTATGACAAATGGTATGTTTATATGGTTAATATTTCGAACTATGGTAAGCTGATTAAATCTGGTGTTAAGATTTATGAATATAAGCCTGGCTTTATTCATGCAAAGAATGTGATTGCAGATGATGAATGTGCGATTTGCGGAACAATTAATACGGATTATCGAAGTTTTTATCATCATTATGAGTGTGGAGTGTTTATGAGTGAAATGGATGCGGTTGCCCAGATGAAGCAGGATTTCATGGATACCTTGGAGCAGTGTGAGGAAATTCAATACGATAAGTGGAAGAAACGTCCTTATCATCAAAAGGTTGTGCAATCAGCATTAAAGCTACTATCACCGATGCTTTAGAAGATTTTTGAAAGGATATGATAGCTATTTGAAAAAAAGTTACGCAACAAAGCGTAACTTTTTTCAGATTCTTTGAATAAATTATTAGCCAATTACTTTCTTAACAGCTTCTAAAACTCGTTCAGCCTGGAATGGCTTTACGATAAAGTCCTTTGCACCTGACTGGATGGCTTCGATAACCATTGCCTGCTGTCCCATAGCAGAACACATGATAATAGATGCATTGGCGTCATTACCCTTGATAGCCTTTAATGCCTGAATACCGTCCATTTCCGGCATTGTGATATCCATTAATACTAAATCAGGTTTTACTTCATTATATTTGTCAACAGCGATTTTTCCATTCTCAGCTTCAGCTACTACGCTATAACCATTCTTTGATAAAATATCCTTAATCATCATTCTCATAAATGCTGCATCGTCGACAATTAATACATTCTTTGCCATTTCTTATTTCCTCCTCTGGAATAGTTGATATATGGAATGTGCAAGATCATACGGATACAATTGAACCATTGTACTATCGATCAGGTTTCCGATTGTCATTTTAAAGTTAATCTTTACAAACATATCGTCCGTAAAATCGTCAGCAACATCAAAGTCTTCTATGACAACTGACTTTACAGAAGGTGGTGAAATATCAATCTTGTGGTCAAATAATTTACTCATAGCTGTGGCAGCACTAGCAGTCATCTGATTCATAGCTTCAGATACCGCACTGATGTGTAAGTCTGTCATATCACCCTCAGAGTATTTGCCATGACCATCTCCACCCATCATTAGGTCTGTAATAATTTTAGCATCAGCATCCTTTAATACAAGTAGATTGTTACCTACTAATCCTTCTGTGTATTGTACTTTGATAATAACACAAGACTTTTCATAATCACTTAATAGTTCATTCTTGTGAACCAAATGAACAGAAGGTGTAGTAATGTTTACCGGCTGGTTAAGCATTACATTTAGGGAGGTTGCTGATGTACCCATACAGATATTGGAAATTTCACCCATTACATCTGCTTCTTCTTTAGAAAATAAATCCATATTCGATTCCCACTTTCAACGTAAAAAAGATGTAAACAAGACGAAACAAATCGTCGCTTATTTGTATTTTACATTTTTTTTAAGGATTTGTCTATAAAAGAGTGAAATTTTAAAAAATATTTTCCTTTAGGTTCACATAATTGGTTTAAATAGGATTAATATTCAGTTTATTTATTTGAGAATTAAAGATAATTGTTATAAAAAAAGAAATGGTTGAAAATGAGCGGATTAGGTTTGATAACAATATATTTTTGAACACCTTTTTATTAAATAATAAAATGTTATATTTTTGACAAAAGTTTTTTGGTGAAAGATGTTTGCAATATTATGGAAAATGTAGTATAAATAACTTCGGGCATATAATTTTATGTGTAGTTCACTTTATAAGTGCGTATAATGGGTAATTTGTTTTTTAGAAAGGTTTAGGGATGAGTATGAGAGAGAACGAATTAAAGAACATATTAATGGAGAAGGGACAGGAACATATTTGGGAGGCTTATCAGAAGCTGGATGACGCAGGTAAGGAGAAACTTGCTGCTCAGGTTGAGAGAGTGGACTGGTCTATGGTAGCCATGGCAGGTCATGAAGAGCTTGCACAGGAGAGAGGTAAGCTTGAGCCTTTATCAGCATTAGAGGTTTCTGCTATTAATGAGAATAAGGCAAAGTATGAGCAGATAGGACTTGAGGCTATTAGAGCAGGTAAGGTTGGTGCTGTATTATTAGCCGGCGGTCAGGGTACAAGACTTGGTTCAGATGGTCCAAAGGGTAAGTATAATATTGGTCTTACAAAGGATGTTTATATTTTTGAGAGATTAATTCGCAATTTACAGGATGTTACAGATAAGGCAGAGTGCTTTGTGCCTCTTTACATTATGACAAGTGACAAGAATCATGAAGAGACAGTTTCTTTCTTTGAAGAGAAGAATTACTTTGGATATCCAAAGGAGTATGTAAAGTTCTTCCAGCAGGAGATGGCACCATCTACAGATTTTGATGGTAAGCTGTTAATGGAAGAGAAGGATTCTTTATCATTATCACCAAATGGTAACGGCGGTTGGTTCTATTCTATGGCTGTTACAGGTATTGTTAAGGATGTTCATGCAAGAGGTATTGAGTGGTTGAATATTTTTGCTGTTGATAATGTATTGCAGAGAATTGCAGACCCTGTATTCGTAGGTGCAACTTTGGAGTCAGGCTGTGTCAGCGGTGCGAAGGTTGTTAGAAAGGCTGACCCACACGAGAAGGTCGGTGTACTTTGCTTAGAGGATGGAAGACCTTCTATCGTAGAGTACTATGAGATGACGGATGAGATTATCAATTCAAGAGAAGCAAATGGTGATTTATCTTATAACTTCGGTGTTATTTTGAACTACTTATTCAGAGTAGATAAGCTTGAGGAGATTATGGATGCTAAGATGCCTGTACATGTAGTAGAGAAGAAGATTCCTTACATGGATGCAGAGGGTAATTATTATAAGCCTGAGACACCAAACGGATACAAGTTTGAGCTTCTTGTATTGGATATGATTCATTTATTAGACAATTGCTTATCCTTTGAGGTAGTAAGAAACTATGAGTTTGCACCGATTAAGAATAAGACGGGTGTTGACTCTGTAGAAAGCGCACAGGCTCTTTTAAAGGAGAATGGAGTAGAATTATAATGATTAAAAATGTCATTTTTGATATTGGAAATGTACTGGTAGACTTCAGATGGCGTGACTTGATGGAGACACTGGGAATCGGTAAAGAAGAACAGATTATCTTTGAGCATTCCGTGTTTGGCAGCAGATGGTGGAAGGAGCTTGACCATGGTATCATGGATGAGCAGGAAGCTCTTGATAATATTCGTAAGGATAATGAGAAGTATCTTGAAGCCTTTAATCTTGTATGGGAGCATTTTGATGAGCTTGTAGAACCATTTGATTATGCGGTATCTTGGATAAAGCAGTTAAAGGCGGAAGGTTATCAGGTATATTTGTTATCGAATTATCCGAAGACCTTATTTGAAACACATGAACAGAAGGGAAAGTTTCCATTTCTTAGTGTGGTAGATGGTAAGGTGGTATCTGCTTTTGTAAAGATGGTAAAGCCTAATGCAGATATCTATGAATGTTTGATGGAGAAATATCAGTTAAAGGCAGAGGAATGTGTCTTTATTGATGACAGACCGGAGAATATCGAAGGTGCAAAAGCACTTGGCATGCAGGGAATTGTGTTCTATAATTATGAACAGGCATGCAAGGAGTTAGAGCAGATGAAATAAAGAAAAAGCGCATGTTTCATGCGCTTTTTCTTTTGCGTCCAGTGAAACAGGGTTACACTGTGATGCAAGATAGATTCTATTTAGAGTATGTGGAGGAGTATATATGGGCTTATCGCAAATACAGCAGATTCAGGTGAATAAGCAGGTGGATATGATATTACATGCGCCGGGAAGTCAGGTGTTGGAGAAGCAGCAGTTGGAGATGGCGTTTGTATTTGATATGTCAGCAGATAAGGAATATCTAAAGTCTACAACTACGGATATTGTGACAACGCTTAAGCGTCATGATAAGATTTTTCAAAATGTGAGATGTAATGTAATCAGATGGGAGGAAAAGCTTTCTACAGAGGTTATGCCAATGTCTTTTATCCAGATGGGTAAGCCTTTTGCAGAGGATAAAGCAGGTGCTCTTGTGGATAAAGTAGCTTTGTTAGAGGAGTTATGTTCATATCTAAAGCTTTTTCATGCAAGAAGTAAGTGTATTATCGTAGTGACAGAGGGAAACTATGTGACAGAAGATAGAAAAAAGCTTATAGATGCACTAAATCCGTTTTTGAAGAGTAAGATATTATTTGTAACGCCTGATAAAATGTTTATGGGACGTGAGTTTATACTAGGGAGATAATTTCATGAATATTTAATGTTATTCATATGAAATTAATGATATAGTTAGAAAGAATGGAAGTAGGAAAGGGAAGAGAGTCTTAATGAATAAAAGAGAGTATGCGACAGGGGATTTGCTACGACGATTTGTACCTTATTTTAAGCCTTATTATAAGACATTATTGATGGATTTATTCTGTGCGGCATTAACTACTGTATGTGAAATTATTCTGCCATTGATTATCAGGCAGATAACCAATACAGCTTTGCAGGATGTGGCATTGCTGACTACTAGGATGATATTGGGATTAGGCTTGCTGTATTTTGTATTAAGAATCATCGATAGCTTTGCAAACTTTTATATGGCAGATATGGGACATGTTATGGGCGCAAGGATTGAGACTGATATGAGGCGTGATGCTTATGCGCATTTACAGCAGCTTTCCAACACGTATTTCAATAATACAAAGGTCGGACAGATTATGGGTCGAATCACCAATGACCTGTTTGAAGTAACGGAGTTTGCACATCATTGCCCGGAGGAATTCTTTATTGCAATTATTAAGATTGTAATTTCATTTATTATACTGGCAAGAATTAATCTTTTGCTAACGCTTATGGTATTTATTTTTGTACCGGTTATGACAGTGGTGTGTAGAATGATTAATCGCAAGATGAGAGCAGCTTTTAGCCAGCAGCGTCATCAGATTGGTGAGCTGAATGCCAGAATCGAGGATAGTCTGCTTGGTCAGAAGGTTGTGAAGGCATTTACTAATGAGGATATGGAGAATGCAAAGTTTGAGGAAGGTAATCAGGAGTTTTTAAGAATTAAGACCTATACTTATAGGTTGATGGGATATTTCCATACTTCAACCAGAGTTTTTGACGGTCTCATGTATCTTACGGTTATTGTGGGAGGTGGTTTCTTCCTTATGGATGGAAAGATACTTCCCGGAGATATGGTAGCATATGTTATGTATGTTTCTACTTTGATTGCAACGATTCGCAAGATTATCGAGTTTGCAGAGCAGTTTCAGCGAGGCATGACAGGTATCGAAAGATTTATTCAGATTATGGATGCGGATATTGAGATATTCGATGAGCCGGGGGCAGCAGATATGACCAATCCTCTTGGAGAGGTGGTGTTTGAGGATGTTAGCTTTGAGTATCCGGACGACCATAATCAGGTGTTTAAAAATCTAAATCTTCGGATAAAGGCAGGAGAAAAGGTTGCGATTGTAGGACCTTCCGGCGGAGGTAAGACTACACTATGTAATTTGATTCCGAGATTTTATGATGTTTCAGAAGGTAATATTTTAATTGATGGTAAGAATATCAAGGATTTTACCTTGAAGAGTCTGCGTAAGAATATCGGTATTGTACAACAGGAGGTATATTTATTCTCCGGTACGGTATATGAGAATATTGCTTATGGTAAGCCGGGAGCGACCTATGAGGAGGTAATGGAAGCAGCCAAAAAGGCAGGAGCTGATGAATTTATCCAAGGTCTAAAGGATGGCTATGATACCTATGTAGGTGAGCGTGGTGTGAAGCTCTCAGGAGGACAGAAGCAGAGAATCAGTATTGCCAGAGTGTTTTTGAAGAATCCACCAATGATTATTTTGGATGAAGCAACCTCTGCTTTAGATAATGAAAGCGAATATGCAGTAGCAAAGTCATTGAATGAGTTGGCGAAGGGAAGAACGACGTTAACGATAGCTCATAGATTGTCAAGCATTAAGAATTCTGATAGAATCCTGGTGTTGACGGAGGATGGTATCGTAGAAGAAGGTAACCATGACACTCTCATGGAGAAGAAGGGTATTTATCATCAGTTTTATACTATGGTGAATGCAATTCAATAGAAAGGAAATAGACATGACAGAAGAACAAAAAAGAATAGAAACAAAACGTATTTTTATATTTTTAATAGTAACATTCTTAATTACATGGGCTGTGGAGGGCTTTTTGGCACCCCTTGCCATGAATAGTGGTGATGCTGAGATTATCAGTCAGGCAAGCAGTATGATTTCATCTATGATGTTTGCACCGGCATTTGGTGCGGTAGTTGCCAGACTGCTTACAAAAGAGGGGCTGTCTCATTCGGGATTTCAGTTTAATTTTTCAAAGCATAAATTCTGCTTTTTATTTGGATGGTTTGGTGTCAGTGTATTGATTTTGTTAGGTGCAGTTTTATATTTTATCGTAAATCCTTCAAACTTTGATGGAAATGTAACGAATTATGTACAGCTTTCCATTGCAGCAGGAAGTGAAATGGATGCTGCACAGATTATGGGAGCATATAAGGCTAATTTATTAACCTTAGTTTTTACGGCACCGGTTATGGATATTATCAATGCCTTTGGTGTAGAGTGGGGCTTTAGAGCATATTTGTTACCGAAGCTTTATAAGAAGTTTGGTACTTTGCCATCCTTCTTTATGACAAGCCTTGCATATGGTATTTGGTATGCACCTTTGATTTCTCTTGGATATTTCTATGGTAAGGATTATGCAGGATTCCCAGGAACCGGTATTGCGGCAATGTGTGTATTCTGCCTTGCATTTGGATGTATTTTAGCTTATTTGAGCTTGAAGACAGGAAGTATTTTCCCGGCAGTATTTGCCCATAGTACAATGAATGTATTAATGTCAGACCCTGCAAACTTTACCTTTGATGGAGGAAGTGTATTTGTAGGACCAGTTCCAACAGGATTCTTATCAATGATACCAATGATAATTGTTGCTGTAATTATGACAATTCATATGGTCAAGAATCCTCCGATACCGTCTAAGGAAGAGCCTGTTGAAGAGAAGAATCCTACACCTGTATCAAATGATACAGAGGAGGATGAGATAGAAGAGTTAATAGAAGCTGAACTTCAGGATGAAGTAAAGGCCAAGGAAGAATAAGTTTTATATATGATGAAAACACCCTATCAATAGCTGGAATATTGATAGGGATTTTTTATAGCATGAAAAAATGTAAAAATAACTTTGCAAAAAATGCAAAATGTGCTTGACATTGCTTGCAAAGCATACTATACTAAAAATGTAAAGCGAACGTTGCAAAATAAAATATATATTTCAAAGAAAAAGGAGATTATCACTATGGACACATCATTAATCGCAGTATATTGTTTAGCACTTGTAAACGCATGTTTATATCTTCAGAAAAAGAGAGCAGCTGAAGCAGCAAAGGTAGAGGCTGAAAAGAATACAGTAACAGAAAAGGGGGATTACATTGAAGACTAAGATTAAAGAGTTAAGAAAGCAGAACAAGTTATCACAGACAGAGCTGGCAGATGCAGTTGGAACAACCCGCCAGACGATTACATCTATCGAGGTAGGTAAGTATACCGCTTCACTGGTATTAGCATATAAGATAGCGCATTATTTTGGATTAACGATAGAGGAAGTATTTGATTTCAGTGAAATTGATGAGGAGGAGTAACAAATGAATAAGAAGTTAGAAAAGATGAGAAAAGATGTTGAGAATAGATTGAGAAGAACAAGAGGTATTGGTGCGTGCTTATTAGCTTTTTCGCTTACCATGATGAGTGGGGTATTTCCGGTAGATTTAGGAGATACAAGAGCAAATAATTTTGTAACAGGATTTCAGGCGGGAATATTGATTTTGTTACTTCTTGTATACCTTGCAAAGATGGTAAAGTATCAAAAGGCGTTGAAGGATGAAAAACTGTTAAAGCAGCTTTATCATCAGGAGAATGACGAGAGAATGGTGTATGTGAATCAGCAGGTGGGTAAGTCATCCATGTCTGTAAATACGGTAGTATTATTGCTGTTAGCCATTTTGGCAGGATATTATAACATCGTAGTATTTGGCACTATTCTTGTAACAATCTTTGTGCAGTGTGTGATTCAGATTGTTATGAAGTGGTATTATATGAATTGTGTATCGGTGAGTGATACGGAAGAAGAATAAAAGAATATGAGAAAATACATAGAAAAATATCCGATTATCATGATTGTAATTGGCGTGATAGGAATATCGTTGTCTTCGATATTTGTAAAATTATCATCGGCACCATCAGCAGTTACTGCAGCATATCGTTTATCATGGACAGTAATTCTTATGCTGCCGGTTGTATTTGGAAAGAAAAATGCAAGACAGGAATTAATACAGATTGAAAAAAAAGAGTTGATTTTAAGCTGTATAAGTGGATTATTTTTAGCAATTCATTTTGTACTATGGTTTGAATCATTGCAATTTACGACGGTAGCCAGCTCTACAACGATTGTATGTACGGAAGTGATATGGGTATCTTTTGGATTTTGCTTGTTTTTAAAGGGACATTTGACAAGGAAAGCAGTAGGAGCAATAGCGGTTACGTTTGTAGGTAGTATATTAATAGCTTATGCAGATTCAACAGTAGGAAGTATGCAGCTTTACGGTGATGTACTGGCGCTATTAGCAGCCATTGCAGTAGCGGTTTATGTGTTGATTGGAGGTGTGGTTAGAAAGCAGGTATCAACGACAGTCTATACGTTCATCGTTTATATATCTTGCGCAGTAATTTTATTGGCGGTATGCCTTATTCAAGGATATGGATTATTTACATATGGTTGGAGTGCTGTAATTGTTGGATTGCTGTTGGCAGTGTTTTCTACGATATTAGGTCATAGTATCTTTAGTTGGTGCTTGAAATACTTTTCGCCATCCTTTGTGTCAGCATCCAAGCTTTGCGAGCCGGTTGTGGCAGCGATACTGGCAATTTTTATATTCAATGAAATGCCCACAATACTGCAAATACTGGGAAGTATTTTGATTGTGGGCGGAGTGTTTTATTATTCTAGGATTGAGCAAGGTTCTTAATCTCTCTCCAGCGTTTGGTGAGGAAGAATAAGAACATGGAAATCATACCAAAGAAAAAGCTAATCGGAATACTTGCCATAACGTAAGTTCCGTCTATAAAGTATGCGATTGCATAGGCACATGGAATGCGGACAGCCCACAGCATAAGGATATTTACTACTGTAGGGTATTTTACCTCTCCTAATCCATTTACGAAGCATATAATGCCGTTAAATACTGCATATGCCCATGTAAAAGGCAATACAATACGAATATAATGGACAGCCATGTTAAGAACGGCAGGGTCGTCATTAAAGAGACTAAGAATCGGTCTGCTAAAATAGGTAAAGAATAAGCCGGCAGTGCATGTAATAATGCCTGAAAACAGAGGAATGCGAATACTACCCTGACGAAGACGCTTATAGTTCTTTGCACCAAAGTTCTGACCTGAGAAGGTAGTGGCAGCAGAAGATAGTGAGCTGATAGCAACATTAGAAATACCGGTCAGCTTGGTAGCAACAGCGCATGCCGCCATAAAGGTAGAGCCCTGCATGTTAATCAGAGACTGCATTAATATGTGTCCTACTGAATAAATAGAATTATTTAATCCTAATGGAAGTCCTACGGAAATAATGCTTTTCAGGATGGATTTATCCAGTTGCTTAGGAAGAAATGTAAATTCCAGTTCCGGATATTTTCTTCGGATATAGTAAATACTGAAAAACCAGGATGCAAACATTGCAATAATGGTTGCTAAAGCAGCGCCTGTTACGTCCATATGAAATACTGCGATAAATAAAAGGTCTAAAATAATATTTAGAATGCAGGAAATAAGCAGGAAAAGCAGTGAAGAACGGCTGTCGCCTAAGCCTCTAAGAATACCTGCGTTCATGTTATATCCCATATTGCCAAGTGTACCTAAGAAAATAATACGGATATATGCTACAGAAGCATTCCAAGTATCATCAGGAACTTGCATTAGCTTTAAAATAAATGGACCAACAAATAATCCAAGAATAGACACAGGAATTGCACAAAGATAGAGAAAGGAGGTGGCGGTTGCAGCTACGTCCTTTAGTTTTTCCATATCGCCGCTTCCTGTATATTGGGATACTAAGATAGACACACCTGTTCCCAGGCCTAGAAAAATGCAAAGCAGCATTTCAACAGGCTGTGCGCTGGTACCTACAGCAGCCAAGGATATAGAACCGCAGAAATTACCAACAATCAGTGTATCTACAGTATTGTAAAGCTGTTGCAAAACATTACCGATGCAAATAGGTAAAGCAAACAGTAGTACCAGCTTCATAATCGGTCCGGTTGTCATATCGATTTTTTGCTTTGAACGCATATAGATGTCCTGCCTTTCCATTACATATCACATTTCATAATCTCCTATTAAATATTATCCTCTCTATAAGGGGTTTCGTCTACAGAATATTATTACAGATTATTTGCACTGGAAAAGAAAACAACAAAAAACCGCATCAGTGAATCTCACTAATACGGTATCGTAAGTGCGTCTTCAGGGGCTCGAACCCTGGACACCCTGATTAAGAGTCAGGTGCTCTACCAACTGAGCTAAAGACGCTTATTAAGCTTGTCCGTGTATCTCAACCGAACAATAAATACTATATCACTATCACAATGGATTGTCAACAACTTTTTTAAAAAATATTTATAGTCTATAAATTAGATTGTAAATCAAAGTAAAATTGTTGTCTTGAACAACAAAAAACACCGTTCCCAATGCTCTACGTCATCAAAAACAGTGCTTTAGTGCGTCTTCAGGGGCTCGAACCCTGGACACCCTGATTAAGAGTCAGGTGCTCTACCAACTGAGCTAAAGACGCATATCCTTGGTATCTGTCAGTGTCTCAACTGAACAATAGCTACTATACCACTATATAAACAAAATGTCACGAATTTTTTTGAAAAAAATTAAAGTTGTTATATTTCATAATGTGACACGAAAATGACAGAATATTCCAAAGGATATTATAAGATAGAAATTGTGTGAATTATTCTTCCTTTGTAGCAGCATCCTTTACAGCGTCAAAAAGCTCGCCTACAGCACTATGAACTTCTTCGTCTGTTACAACATTAATCACATCTTCCTTGAGTTTATTTGCTTCTTCCTTTACCTTATCAAGGTCTTCCTGCTGTATATTCAGATTAATATCCATGCCGGCTTCTTCACCAATCTCATGAACAGTTTCATTAATATCATCGGCATTACATGCTGTAAGACAAAGTGTTCCGGTAATAAGCATAAGAGCTAAAAGCATTTTCTTTTTCATAATATTTATACCTCCTTAAAGATAGTATGCAAATATCAAAGTAATACTATTTATGAAAGAATTATAGTATGTTTTGTGAGGTAGTTCAACACATTTTGAGATGGGCAGCTAATTACTTTGCAAGTTCAGGGAAGTTGTTGTATAGTAGTTAATGTTTATAGGAAAGTAAAATATTGGGCTTTATATAAAGTTTACAGGTAGCGGAAAGGCAAGGTTATTTATGATATTTGAAAGTCACGCACATTATGATGATGATGCATTTGATGAGGATAGAGATAGTCTGTTAGCTTCTTTGGAAGCAAATGGGATAGAATATGTAATTAATGTAGGTGCCAGCTTAAAAAGTACGGCAGCTACAGTGGAGTTGACGAAGAAGTATCCTTTTGTCTACGGGGCAGCAGGTGTACATCCTAGTGAAACAGCTGAATTGAATGAGGAAAATTTCAAATGGCTTAAGGAGCAGTGCATGCAGTCTAAGATTGTGGCAGTCGGTGAGATTGGTTTAGATTACTACTGGGAAGAGCCGGAGCATGAGATACAGAAAATCTGGTTTGAAAGACAGCTTGATTTAGCAAGAGAACTTAAGAAGCCTTTGATCATTCATTCAAGAGATGCGGCGCAGGAGACCATGGAAATATTGCTTGCAAAGAATGCCAAGGAAATGGGTGGCGTGATTCATTGCTATTCTTATAGTGCAGAAATGGCAAAGGAGTATGTGAAACTAGGATTTTATATAGGTATTGGAGGTGTTGTTACCTTCAAAAACGGAAAGAAAATGAAGGAAGTGGTGGAAGCGGTTCCAATAGAGAGGATTTTGTTAGAGACAGACAGTCCATATTTGGCACCGGAACCGAATAGAGGTAAGAGAAATTCTTCCTTAAATCTTCCATATATTGCGCAGAAGATTGCAGAAATCAAAAATATGTCCTATGATGAAGTAGTAGAAATTACAAATAGAAACGCCATAGAGCTGTTTCGTATAAAGTAGGAGGTAATTCATGGCAACACTTGGTAATCCAACCAACACCATTGCGGTTTTACAAAAATACGGTTTTATTTTTCAAAAGAAGTACGGACAGAACTTCTTAATTGATTCCAATATATTAGAGAATATTATTGATGCGGCAGAGGTTACAAAGGACGATTGCGTGATTGAGATTGGACCTGGTATTGGTACGATGACGCAGTATCTTTGTGAGAATGCAAGAGAGGTTGTTGCGGTAGAGATTGATAAGAATCTGATTCCTATTTTGGCGGACACTTTATCTGCTTATGATAATATTACCGTAATCAATGAGGATATTTTAAAGGTAGACATTAATAAGATTGTACAGGAGAAGAATCAGGGCAGACCGGTAAAGGTTGTGGCAAATCTTCCATACTATATCACAACGCCGATTATTATGGGGTTATTTGAGAGTCATGTACCTCTCGACAGTATTACGATTATGGTGCAAAAGGAGGTTGCTGACCGAATGCAGGTAGGGCCTGGTACCAAGGATTATGGTGCGCTGTCTCTTGCGGTACAGTACTATGCGGACCCTCAGATTGAGATGATTGTTCCGGCAACCTGCTTTATGCCGCGTCCAAATGTGGATAGTGCAGTGATTAAGCTGACCAGATATCAGAATCCGCCGGTACAGGCTTTAGATGAAGGCTTTATGTTTGATGTAATTCGTGCGTCCTTTAATCAGAGAAGAAAGACCTTGGTAAATGGTCTTACGAATGCAGGTAATCTTAAGGTTTCAAAGGATAAGGTATTAGAGGTGCTTGAAGAGATGGGACTTCCTGCTACCATTCGAGGCGAGGCTTTGACTTTAGAGCAGTTTGCAAGGCTATCTGATTTATTAAAGAAATAAAGATATATGCAGAATGTCGACATTATGTCGGCATTTTTGTGTATAAGTCCCTTTTTTTTACATAAAAATGTGGAAAAAACAGGAGATAGGTTGCGTTTGTTGACATAAGAATGTGCATATGTTAAAATTTTATTAAGATTATGGGTTCATATGCCAAAAAAGGCTTATTAATTGTGACTGGATGACGTATTTTGCCGAAAGGCTATTATAAATGGTAGGGGAATCGTATTCTTAAGAGGGGAAAAGTAGAACCTCATGTTTCTTTAAAGTTTTGTCAGTGTTTTTAGAGGTGATATTTCTTGGATAAGTACGAGTATAAGGTATGCGCAGACGAGATAGTGAAGTTAATCGGTGAAGAGAGATATATCGAGGCTGCCGAGATAGCAGATACCATTGATTGGAGAAAAGTCAGAAGCGTTTCTATGCTTCTTAGAGTTGCTGCGCTCTACAGGGTGAACAGACGTAATGAAGACGGTAGGGATATTCTCATACTGGCTTATGAACGTTACCCTTCAAACCGTTCGGTGTTATATTCCTTGTGTGAGGTATCCATTGAGTTGGATGATATTGTAGCGGCAATTGAATATTGTAAGGAGTTTGCGAAGTATGCACAGGGTGATAACAGCCTGTTTATTTTGCGTTATAAGATTTTAGAGGCGCAGGAAGCTAGTCTTGAGGAGAGGATTCATATCCTTGAGGAGTATAAGAAGCGAGATTATCAGGAAGAGTGGGCGTATGAGCTGGCATATCTTTATCACAGGGTTGGTCTTGGAACCAAGTGTGTGGAAGAGTGCGATGATCTGATTCTTTGGTTTGGTGACGGTCCTTATGTAAGAAAAGCGATGGAGCTTAAGATGCTTCATGCACCGTTGACGAACGTACAGCAGATAAAGTATGATTGCGGGCTGAATGGTGAAGTGTATTCCGCAGAAGCACAGGAATTTGTTCAGAGTGAAGAAGCAGAGGCACAGCAGACAGATGCCATTGATATGAGTCAGTATAATACGATTAATTTACAAAAGGTTGTTGCGGAGAGTATGCGTGAGCTGTTCCCTGAGGATGAGGACATTTATCAGGCACAGCAGACAGAGCTTGTAGAGAATGAGGCAGTTTCAGAGCATTATGAAGCACCGTTTTTTGAAGAAGAGGCGGTGGCTGTACAGGAAGAGGTTGCCAGTCTGACACAGGAGCAGGAGCCTATAGAGGAAGTGTCTGAGCAGATGATAGAGCAGGATTTGGAGGATTATGTAGAGCCTGTTCCAAGACATGATATTACAGAGATGGTTGAGGGTGTTACAGAGCAGATGCCGGATGTTTCCGGGGGTGCCATTAAGAAGGTATTTGTACCGGATAATTCTACTGTCTTTATGCAGGATAAAGCGATTGAAGAGGTTCGTGATATTACAGAAGAGGCTGTAGTAGAGGAGCAGGCATACTATGAGGAGTCGGGAGAGAGCGTTTATGCGAATACACCGAGGGTAGAGCCGATATCCAGTATGGCATATGCGCATACCGGTAATACTACACAGATTACCTTAGAGGGCTGTGAAGATGCAGCAACACAGTATGAACCACAGGAGGAGCCTGCGCCGGAGGTGCATAATTATATAAGACCTCTTACCGGTCAGATGGACATTGAAGAGGTTATCTCTGAGTGGGAGCGTCTAAAGAGAGAAAGTGCTCAAAGATACGAGAATGAAACAAGACAGCGAGTGTTACAGCAGACAGGTTCTATTTTCATTGATTTTGACCAGTCTATTAAGAGTGGTCCTTGGGCAAATATGCCGGAGGAGTTAGATGAGGTAGAGGAACTGGAGGAGATTGCTGATTTTACCGAAGAGATTGTAGAGGAAGAAGTTTCTGAAGTATTGGAAGAGCCTGAGTTTGAAGAGATAGCTGAAGTTATGGAAGAAGCAGAGCTTGAAGAAATGACTGAGGTTACAGAAGAAGCAGAGCTTGAAGAGATAACTGAGGTTACAGA
>JAZNMO010000147.1:0-37814 GCA_045579665.1 Lachnospiraceae bacterium | reverse complement strand
TAATCTTACGTCCTGTTAAACCTGCATCTCCGTGAGGTCCACCGGTTACGAAACGTCCTGTGGGATTGATAAAGAACTTTGTATCTGCATCAATCAACTCAGCTGGAAGAATCACATCAAATACATGCTTCTTGATGTCTGCATGAATCTGCTCCTGTGTCACATCCTCATCATGCTGTGTTGATAATACAACAGCCTCAAGTCTCATTGGCTTGCCGTTCTCATCATACTCTACGGATACCTGAGTCTTTCCGTCAGGTCTTAAATACTTCAATGTGCCATCCTTACGAACCTTTGTAAGCTGTAATGCAAGCTTATGAGCAAGTGAAATAGGATATGGCATATACTCATCTGTCTCATTTGAAGCAAAACCAAACATCATACCCTGGTCGCCGGCACCAATTGCTTCAATCTCAGCATCACTCATCTTATTCTCTTTTGCTTCCAATGCCTTATCAACACCCATAGCAATATCGCCCGACTGTTCATCAATTGCTGTAAATACTGCACATGTGTTACCGTCAAAGCCATACTCAGACTTATCGTATCCAATCTCCTTCACTGTATCACGAACAATCTTAGGAATATCAACATAAGCCTTAGTTGTAATCTCACCTGTTACTAATACAAAGCCAGTACATGCAGCTGTCTCACATGCTACACGGCTCATTGGGTCCTGCGCTAATAATGCATCAAGAATCGCATCTGAAACTGCGTCACACACTTTGTCAGGATGTCCTTCTGTTACTGATTCGGAAGTAAATAATAATTTTTCCATTCGTCTGTTTCTCCTCTCTATCTGTATCTCATGAAGCCTACACATATATAATAGAATGTGCCTTGGCACATTCGTGCGCCGAAAAAGTGTTGCATTTATGCAACATCTTCTTTACTTTTTATGCAAGTTTTGCATGTGCATACTTCACGACTTTTTTACTTTATTGAAAATAAAGTAAAAAAGTCCGCTTAAAATAAGCGGACATGATTAGTTACCTGATAATCAAATCCTCTTATTGTTCGATTCATATTAACTATGAAATATACTCGCTCAGGTTGGCACCTTCCTTCAAGGGGTTGCCGTGGCTTCGCAGATCCTTTGTATCTCCACCACTCTGAATAAGAGAAATTCACAATATGGAATTGTCATATCATAATAATCATATAATGAAAGCTATATGCTGTCAATATACAAAATATCTCCAATTTCTACACATACTGAGAAAATGTATCAGCTTCAACCTACCTTCAGCTTAAACTTCTGTAAGTCTCTTTCTGTCTCAATCTTATCAATCTGTGCACCAAGACTCTGAAGCTTTGCAGGAAAATCCTCATAGCCTCTCTCAATATACTTAATATCCTCAACGGTACTAAAGCCCTCTGCTGCAAGGCACGCCATAACAAGAGCTGCACCTGCGCGAAGATCCGGAGCTGTCACATTCGCACCTGTATATCTCTCAACACCTGTAATGATAGCAGAGTTACCTTCAACCTTAATCAAAGACCCCATCTTTGCTAATTCATCAACATACTTAAAACGATTCTCAAAAATACTCTCTGTTACAATGCTGGTTCCCTCAGCCATAGCTAACGCTACAGTAATCTGTGGCTGCATATCTGTTGGAAAGCCCGGATAAGGAAGAGTCTTAACATGTGTCGGACACAATCTCTTATTCGCAACAACTCTGACTGCATCATCAGACTCCTCTACCTCACAGCCCATCTCAATGAGCTTGGCTGTTGTAGACTCCAAATGCTTTGGAATAACATTCTTAACAGTAACATCACCCTTGGTAATAGCTGCCGCAAACATAAAGGTTCCAGCCTCAATCTGATCAGGAATAATCGCATATTCCGAACCATGAAGCTTCTCTACACCTGTGATTCTTACCACATCTGTACCGGCACCCTTAATATTGGCACCCATTGAATTGAGGAAGTTTGCCACATCTACAACATGCGGCTCCTTCGCAGCATTCTCAATCACAGTCTTACCCTCTGCAAGAGCTGCCGCAAACATAATATTAATGGTTGCTCCTACCGATACCGTATCAAGATATATATGTGCACCTACGAGCTTATCCGCATGTGCAATTACCATACCATGCTCAATCTTAACCTCTGCTCCAAGTGCTCTAAAGCCCTTTAAATGCAAATCAATCGGTCTGCTTCCAATCACACATCCACCCGGGAGCGCAACCTCTGCATGCTTATACTTACCGAGCAAAGCACCCAGAAAATAGTAAGATGCTCTAATCTTGCTAATATAATCAGCATCAAGTCTCACATCTGCTATCTTAGCACCATTAATCTTTACGGAATGTCTGTCTACTCTTGTAACTGTAGCCCCGACACTCTCCATTGCCTGTAATAATACATTCGTATCACTTACATCCGGCATATTCTCAATAAAAACTGTATCATTCGACATAATTGCAGCTGGCAATATAGCCAATGCCGCATTCTTTGCTCCGCCAATCTCAACTTCACCGACTAACGGATTCCCCCCTTTAATTGCGTATTGTTCCATCGCACACCTCTTATATATTTTATACTCTCAATCAATCACTTCAACGTCTAACAAAATCTGTCCTACAATAGTTACCATATAACCAGAGCCCCAAACTGCTCTAACATCACACATTATATACTATATTCCTTATTTTGTAAACTGATTGACTTCCTCAGTCAGTGATACTATTTTATCTGACTTTAGTACTAATTTACCATTCACTAATCCAAGTACTTTAACGGATCCACTGCTGTACCATTGATACGAATCTCGAAATGTAAATGAGGACCACTGCTTCGTCCCGTATTACCGCTCAGTGCGATTCGTTCCCCTTGCGCTACCTTCTGACCTGACTTAACCAGTACCTTACTACAGTGACCGTATCTGGTCTGTCTACCGTCTGAGTGATTAATATAAACAGCATATCCATATCCGCTAACCCATCCTGCTACCGAAACCGTTCCGGCATTGGATGCATAAACCGGTGTTCCTGTTGCAACTGCCCAGTCTACACCCTTATGATATGTCGATGCCCCCTTTACAGGTGCACTACGTTTACCAAACTTAGAGCTTAATCTTCCTCCGTTAATCGGCTTAATATAAGTCGGTGGAATAATTGTTCCCTTTTCAACAATCTTAGGAACCGCCTCCGCATAGACCTCTTCCTTAATAATCTCTCTGCCTACTACCTTACCATTAAGATACTCTGTTACAGCAACTACCTTACGTCTTCCTGCTGACGGCTGCTGTAAGGTTACCTGCTTGGTTGTATACCAGTTATCATTATATACATACTGCACCTCGGCCTCATAGTCCTCAACGATAACCTGCTCCTCTTTCCACGAAACAGACAAATCCGGCTCCGGCATAGTGATAATAATTTCATCATCTATATGCAAAATCGTACTTTCATCTTCAAGGCTGGGATTCATAGCAATTAAATCATCTATTGGTATATTATGCGCCAAAGAAATTTGTGATAATGTATCTCCCGAAGCAACCTTGTAAATAAGCTGAACCTCCTGTTCCTTTGTCACAAGATCAATCGCTTGCTGTACATCTATCAGCTCTTCATCCGGCAAATATGCCTCCACAATTTCAATCTTATCAGCGAAATCAATCGAAATAAGTCCTTGCTTATAATCATCGAAATCCTTCTCTACTGCCGGTTCAACAGCTTCAAACATATCATTCAGAGCCGCTTCAACTCCGGCATCATCACGAAATTCTTCTTCTTCAACCACAGCTTCTTTCTCATATACCTGCGGTGCCAGTACATTTACCTCTCTGTTACTGTCCAACACCAGTGCTGCATCATATTCATCTAATAAATCATATTGATTCAAAGCTGCTTCTAATAATGTCTGCACATCCTCATAGGAATCCAGATTAACAGCCACTTCATTAATCTTTACTGTATAGGAACGATGTAATGTTTCCTTAATTCCTGTCCTAAGCGCAGCTACCATATTGTTAATAATCGTCTCAGGAGTATCTAACTCTCCCCATACAATCTCACTGCCCTCTACTGCAAGCTCCGTCTCAATTAAAACTAAATCCTCACTATCTGCTACCAGCTGCTTACGCGCCTCTATCAAATAGGAATCTATTACCTCCTCATTGCCGACAGTTCCTACTGTCATTCCATTTAAAATAATTTCAAAACAATTATTACCGGATTCCTCATATTCCACATAAGAAGGCAGCATGAATGCACAAATCAGGCAAACAATCACTCCGGCTTTCATCATACAAAGCCTAAATCTTCTATGGTAATGATGTAGTTTTTTCATTTCGTACCCCAATCTAACTTCAATCTCGAAATGCCTGGCGAAAGGCAATCACGTCATCATAATTACGTTACATAATCCTTAATATTTTACCAGTCTTTCAATTCCTTGTAAACCCTCTTCCTTTTGCTTGCAGTTTTCACAAAAGTATGCTTTAATAAGAATATATGTTCGAGGAGGTGTGCCATGGATTCTATTATTTTTCATATTGATGTTAACTCTGCTTTTTTAAGCTGGACTGCTATTGACCAGATGCAGCAGGCACAGGCCGAGAACCGTATGGATTCCTATGTTGACCTTCGCACGATTCCCTCTATTATAGGTGGAGATTCCGCTTCCAGACACGGGATTGTTCTGGCAAAGTCAGTCCCTGCCAAGAAGTATGGCATCGTAACCGGAGAGCCCATTGCACAGGCATTAAAGAAGTGCCCTTTTCTTACCATTGCGCCCTCTAATCATTCCTCTTACTCAGCTCATAGCAAGAGATTCCGTAAGTATCTTGCGGACTTTTGTCCTGTAATCGAGGCTGCCAGTATTGACGAATGCTATATGGATTATACCCCTATTTCCAAAGATTATGCTTCTCCGGCAGAAGCCGCTCATATAATTAAGGACGGAGTTCGGAATACCTTTGGCTTCACAGTGAACATCGGCATCAGCGATAAGAAGGTGCTTGCCAAGATGGCATCAGACTTCAAGAAGCCGGACCTTGTACATACATTATACACCCACGAGATACGTGAGAAGATGTGGCCCCTTCCTGTGGCTTCACTTCTGATGTGCGGAAGCTCCAGTCAGGATGCATTAAAGAAGCTTGGTATTCGTACCATTGGCGAGCTTGCCTGTGCGGATCCCAAGCTGTTATCATCCCATCTCAAGAGTCACGGTATCCTTTTGTGGCAGTATGCTAACGGTATTGACGACTCTAAGGTAGAGCCTGTTCCCGAACAGGCAAAGGGGATTGGTAATTCTACCACTATGGCAAAAGATGCCTATTCGCTTGAAGAGATGAAGCCTGTCATTCTATCCCTTTGTGAGTCTGTTTCTGCAAGACTACGTCAGCAGCATTTTCTTGCCGGAACCATCACTGTAGAGCTTAAATATAACACCTTTCAATCCGTATCTCATCAGATGGCTCTCCAGACACCTGACAATACCTGTTCTCTTCTCTATCAGACGAGTATCAGCCTTCTAGAGGAGCTATGGAACGGTACGCCTGTACGTCTTCTCGGTGTAAGAGCCACTAAGCTTATGGATGAAGGAGAGCCTTTACAGATGAATCTTTTTACATATGCAGAGAGTCAGCAGGCTACGCCTATCTCGGAGAAGAATAAAAAGCTGGACCAAACCATCGATGCCATCCGTCAGAAGTATGGTGCAGGCGCCATTATGCGAGGCTCCCTACTCCCCACTTCTTCCGATAAAGAACCGCACAAATAAAACGCCATCCAACTGAGTAATAACCCTACAGTGGATGGCACTATTTTATGCTTTCTTTTTATTTTTCGTTGCCGGCTTCTTCTTAGCAGGCGTCTTCTTCTGAATACTATATCCGAACTTCCCAAGCTTCTCACCTAGCAGATAATACTCTCCATGTGAATATACAATCGGATTCGCATTAGTTAAATGGAAGCTATTCTTCTCGTCCATATATTTATCATTTACCTGTACGGCAACTACCTCTGCCATAAACATATGGTGGGACCCCAGCTTCTCTACCTGTGTCACCCTGCACTCTATATTCACAGGGCTTTCCTCAATGAGCGGAGCCTTTACCACCTGACCCGCTATCGGCGTCAGACCCAATACCTCCCATTTATTCACATCACGACCACTTTTTACTCCACAATAGTCCGTCGCATATACCAAATCCTTAGTTGTCAGGTTAATAACAAACTCTCCTGATTCCTCTATCATATGATAAGAATGTCTCTCCGGTCTCACAGAGATACTGACCATAGGCGGATTCGTACAGATAGTCCCTGCCCATGCCACTGTAATAATATTGGAATTCCCCTGCTTGTCTGCCACACTTACCATAACTACCGGAAGCGGATATAACATATTACCGGGTTTAAATGAAACTCTTGCCATATTTATAACCTATCACTTTCTACAAATCAAAAGTGTTGTCTGTGGACAACACTTTTCTACTCTTAAAAAAACTTAAAGTTCATCATCTCAAGCACCTGCAATACTACACCTGCAACTGCTCCCAAAAGACTAAGCACTGCAAAAATCATAGCCAAATTAACCTTGGTAGCAAGCTTTTTATTCTCACTCTCAAGATGCTGTGTCTGTGTCTGAAGCTCATCCGTTACCACAGCCTGTACATTTCTATATACTTTAACATTCTCTTTATGTACAAAATCATTGGAATTCTTAATCAATTCTTCTATTGCCTTAATATCAAGCTTGGCCTGCTCTGCCTGTTCCTCTTCAAAATGCTTCTGTTCATCCAGTCTGGCAAGCTCCTCCTCTCGAAGCTTACGCTGTTCATCTAACAAATCCTTGAGGGTAGCAAGCATCTGCACTTCATCTGACTGAATATCCTTAATTCTGCCTGCATTCTCGCCGATGATTGATTCAATCTTATCTGTTAGCTCTGCATTCTTATAATTCTGCTTTCTAATTTCCTGAAGAATCTTCTCATACTCTGCAACCTGCAGCTGCAATCTCTTCATCTCTGCTGCTTCCGCCTGAGAGTTTGCTTTAATAAATTCCTGTGCGCTGAACTTCTGAGCCAGCTTATCAATAAAATTATCCATCGTATCCCTCCGTATACCCTCTGGTTTGCACATCTTCTGTTCTTATTGTAGCATTATTTTATGTGCAAAACAACAAAAATACAAGCAGGAATATTTTTGTGCAAACTGCACATTATTTTTCGTATATCTTTCACGTTTTTAGTCGCATTAACCACTTCTTTACAGTCTGTTCATAATTTGTTCATATTCTCATGGTAATATTTACTCATAGCAAAGGGAACAGCGTAATGTTTTTCATTACACATAGATAAATTTTTTCATAATAGCCTCGGTATCGTAAGGTACCGAGGCACTCCTCATTTATAGGAACTTTTATTGTTCCAACTGTTTTCCCAAAAATCCTGCTGCAGACTGTGCAAGCTTAATTTCCACTTCACTCATAGGATTTCGTTCCTGATTAGATAACAAAATCACAGCTCCTACCACGTCTCCTTGCGTCAATATCGGAATAACCACCTCATGATAAATCTCAAGGTCTGTCTGTTCCAATGTAATCGGGATAAACTTTCTATCATCCGCCGAAGCACAAATCATTTCCCTTGCATTCATTCGTGCCTCAAGCTCCTTACTGATGGTTTTATGAATCAACTGGCGATTTCCACTACCGGATGCTGCAATAATATGGTCTCTGTCTGCAATAAGTGCTGCATGTCCTGACACCTGCGCAAGACTTTCCACATAAGGCTTAGCCACATTTCCCATATCTCCGATAGGAGAGTATTTTCTAAGAACAATTGAGCCATCATGCTCTGTAAAAATCTCTAGTGGGTCACTTTCTCTTATGTGTAATACTCTTCTAATTTCCTTTGGAATTACAATTCTTCCCAAATCATCTATACGACGTACAATTCCTGTTGCTTTCATACTCTTTCCTCCATAACAGTCTACATACTTTTCTTTCCAAATGATTGATATAGAGCTAGTATGTGGAAAAAAAGGAAGATTATACGAAGAAAACTAAAAAGGTCGAAATGTTTATTATCATTTCAACCTTTTCTTGCACAATATTATTCGCAATAATTCTGACTTACATATTCTTTGATAATCTCACTATCCTCCGGCATACGGCAGCCAATTGCATATTCGCCTTCATTATTAGAGCAACGAATGATACAACCTTCCAGCTTCTTTTCGTTCAGAACATCCAGTCGAAGCACTTCTACTTCAACATTTTTACTTACGCTGTCTGCGAAAAATGCATCCTTAATACTAAATGCAAATCCATTAGCACTGATATTTACCATTTTTCCATAATAAGTATCATCATATCCCTTTACCTTAATCACACAATTATTCCTTAATGGCATTCTCGGATATTTTCGTCTGTTAAATACCTGAGGATTTGTCTCAACAACCAGCTTATATTTGCCCTTTTCATCGAACTTTGTATAATGTATCTCAATATCATCCCAGCTATACAATACATTTTCTACAACGATTCTCAGCTGACACTTAACATGCTTTTCCTTCTTATCAAAGAGGTCTTCCTCATGGTCATTTATATTGACAAATATATCTGTATTAATTCTGTCTACGACCTCACCCAGATACTCCGTCTTTTTCTTACTATCAGCAGCAACAAAATCCAACGCAACCTTCATACCCGACTGGACATCCTGAACACCCATAAAACCGCCAACACCAAGCTCTTCCATAAGATGTCCGACAACTGTTTCAATACGTTCTGCACTCTTCACACTCTCATCGTACTTACTCAGCATGGTCTTTGTCGTATCTTCTGCATCATTAATACGACCGGTCATGACTTCCATAATCTCACAAACCTGCTTCATATTATCCACAAGAATCTGATTAGAATTCTCAACCTCTTTTACTGCATCATCTACAACCTGAATATCTTCACTAAGACTTGTTGCATCCTTTGTAATCTCGGATACGCTCTGATTTACATTAGAAACCTTCTCAATATTAACCTGAATCAGCTTAATGGTCTCAGCAATTGACTCTACCATCTCCTCTGAGGTTTCTTCCAAATTAGAAAGTGCCTCCATAATTCTATCAGAAGAAGTTTGAGTTCCACTACTAAGCTCTCTGATTTCTCCGGCAACCACTGCAAAGCCCTTACCTGCTTCTCCGGCTCTTGCCGCCTCAATGGAAGCATTTAATGCCAACAGATTTGTCTTATTGGTAATTCCTTTGATGGTACTTGTTTCCTGCTTTACATTTTCAAATTCTTCTTTGAAATTTTCAAGTATCTTTTCAACTTCCGCTGAAAGCTTTGCCATCTTATTTGTAATGCCCACAACCTCGCTCAAGTCAGCAGAGCTTGTATTCGCATGTTCAGCCGATGCACCAATACTTTCCACAACACGCTTGATCAAGTCTGCCACATTATGCATCTGTGTATCAATGACACCAGTCATCTCCATTGAAGACATGGTCTTATCATTTAATAAACTATTATCATTGTCCAGCGCATTCATCTGTTTTACAACATCATTAGCACCTTGTTTATTCTCATCTGCGAGTTCCCTTACAACAGTAACACCATCTGTTATAGCATTACTTGCTCCTTTAACCTTCTCAACTGTCTGTACAACTCTGTTCAGGTTGCTTTCGATAGAACCTGTTAATGCACCATCTGATTCTACCAGATGCTTAATCGCCATATTTGTACATGAAAAACAGCTTAATACAATCGCAAACTGCAACGCACAATCCACACTCTTCACAAATTCCAGCATATCCTTGGCAAGTCCCTTATATAGATTGCTCGAAATAAGTGTAAACATTGTCGCAAGCATCATTATTTTAATTAACTTTGGGTCCTTGTAAAGAATCAGAATGGAAATCAATGGCAAAACAAACACATAGGATACGGTATCCATTGCTGTCCATGAAATAAAGCCATAAAAGGTTATATATCCCAATCCTAATATCCATTCATACTTATCATAATCCATTCCTTTGATTTTCAGCATGATGCCTGCAAATAAGTACTCTGCCCATCCTATCACCGAAAACAGAATAAACCATGACTTTCCAATCTCTCCTGATGCCATCTTTGCTGCATAATATATGGTTATGATAACCATCAAGGTAATCCATGTCGTACCTGCTCTTCTATTTGCTTTTGCTCTAAAATACTTTTCATCATAGGTATTCATATCTTTTCAATCCTTTCTACCCACATCCTTACAGTCATATATAATTGTACCATTTATATATTTATTTGTCACTATTTTCATTAAATATTCATTTCCCCTTTGATTTGTCGTACTATTAGAGGTATAATATCTATTAGATATTACTTTCTAGGAGGATTTTTTATGAAGAAAAAATTAAAACCCGTTGCAAATTCCCATAAAACTAGCTTTTTTAAAAGCATAAAAGGCAAAATTGTATTTATGGGAATCCTATCCATTATTGCTCTTGTCATACTTGGCTCTGCCAGCCTGCAGGCTTTCGGACGCAATAGTATTAATAACCAGATTTTAAATCATATTAACACTATCAACTTACTACAATACGAAAATCAGAGCTTAGAAACATCCTATTTATATTCTTTGGATAATTCTTATCTTGAAAAAATAGTAAGTAATCTTCAAACAATGGAAGAGAATGCACAAGCCGCTGTAAGCGTTGCATCCGGCAAACAAAAAACAGAACTGGAAGAAATATTATCCAATGTTACAGTCTGTCGTGAAAATTACCAACAAATCAGCAGCTTATGTCAGGAAAGAGGCTTTACTGCCGAAGCCGGTACCTATTCTCAATTTCTTGTGAATGACTCGACTCTACTACAGGACTTCTCCGCTGTAGCAAACGAAAAAGCCTGGGTGGATGGCAGTTGGATAAGTGCTGTTGATAACGGTAATTATACGAATGCTGACGGCAGTCAATTCTTAAAAAACACGTACAACAGCAGTCTTCCTGCTGTTGGCAAAAGAGATATCTTTCTTCCAAGACTTGGCGGAAATAATATTATATATAGTGATACCATTTACATTGCAAACATCGTATTTTCAGGCTCTAATGGTTCCGTTGAAGTAGATATCGCTAATATGGATATTGCAAGTGTCAGTGCTGCATCCTACGGTGACGGATATGAATCAACCCAGCTTGGTTCTATTGATGGTGTTCCTGCCCTCAAGCTCAGCACCAGTTTTACCGGTGCAGACGGCGGATGGGAAGAAATTACTTTAAAAATTCCTGTTGCTGATTACGATATTCAGAACTACAGCAAAGTAACCTATGATGTATATTTCCAGAATACACATCCTGAAGGAATACAAATCGCCTGTGCATTATCCGATAAATACAATTTCACAGACCGTTTGTATACCTTAAATTCATTAGTTACCTCATATAGTAAGAATGTCGTTGAGGGTTCAGATGTTACCGCAGCTATCACAGAAATCAATGCCCTTATTGATGAAATGATTGGAAAAATTTCTGACTATGTCATTGACAATACCATGAAATCCAATATTTCTTCTAATATGGAAAGCAAAAAAAATGCTTTTATAAATATTAGCGAAAACGATACATCTATCCTTACTTTAAAGCAGGAGAATAACACAATATCGTTATCCTTAACAGAACAGACTACTACTGTTCGTAATGCAATCGAAGCAGATACCAATGCCAGCAAGGCTTCGCTAACACTGATTATCACTGTTATTTTAATTGTATCTGCGGCTCTTCTTGTTATTATCACATTAGCTGTAAGCCGTGGAATGAATATCAGCATTCGTAAATTTGAGGAGACTCTCAAAAAGGTTATGGACGGTGATCTGAATGTCAGAGCAGATGACAAGGGACGAGATGAATTCTCCATCTTTGGTAGAACACTGAACAGCTTTTTGGAAAAGCTTACTGAGATTATTAACTCTGCGCAGAAAATCTCTGGTGATTTGTCTGTATCTGGTGATGTATTACAGAAAATGTCTGAAACCAGCAGTGAAACCTCCGCTGAAATCGAAAGCGCTGTTACAGATATTTCAGAAGGCGCTACTTCTCAGGCTGCTGATATTGATAATGCATCCGGAAGCATTAGCGAAATGGGAAGTATCTTCAAAAAAATTGTGGATAATGTAGATAATCTAAACAATGTTACAAAGGAAATGAGAGCCATCGCTCAAGAATCGACCACCTTCATGAAAGAGTTATCCTCTTCTAACGAAAAAACAGCCAAAGCCTTTGAGCAGGTATCTCAACAGATTCATATTACAAATGAATCTGTTAATAAGATTCATGAAGCCGCCGGCTTTATTACTTCTATTGCAAGCCAAACCAACTTATTATCATTAAACGCCAGTATTGAAGCTGCTCGTGCAGGAGAAGCAGGTAAGGGATTTGCTGTAGTTGCTACCGAAATCCAACAGCTATCAGAACAGTCTAATGCTTCTGCTTCTAATATTGAAAACATTATTAAGGAGTTATCCGTAGAAGCAAATCGAACTGTAGAAATCATAGACGAAGTAACCGGCGTAATTAATGAGCAGCAGGATAAGCTCCTTACAACAGAGAAAAAATTCTCCGACCTTGAAGAGCATGTGCAAATGGTTGGACATGAAAACGATGAAATCAAATGTTACACTACCGATTGTGATATTGCAAGACAAAAGGTTGAAGAAATCATCATGAATTTATCTGCCATTTCTGAAGAAAACGCTGCCTCTACAAATGCAACCACAACGTCTATGGTTCATCTAAATGAAACAATACGTCATTTAGCCGAAGAAGCAGTGACCTTAAATGATTTTGCCGAAAAACTCGATAGCGATTTGAAATTCTTTAAATTATAAAAAGTGTTGCCCGGCGGCAACACTTTGCAAGAATCAGCGAAGCTGATTTTTGTTTAACTCCCACTACTTTTCGAGCACTTTCCTATTCCATAAAATAAACAAAACCACAGTCCTCTATCGACTGTGGTTTTGTATTATCTATATACCTCTGGCAATTAACTAATACTCACAAATATCTACCTTTAAAAGCTTATGACTTCTCGTCAGCATAAGCGGTACCAATGCTGTTACATTGCATAAAATCAATCCTATCAGTGCTGTAGGATGGTAATACATCAGCATCCAGCCCTTCGGAATCAACACCAGATGATTAGATAAATAAATTATCAGAAGCATGATTGCGCCTCCTAGCACCATACCGATTCCGTCCATCAATATCAGCTCCTTTACAATCTTTCCTACGACTCTGCCCTTTGATATCCCAATTGCCCGGTACACCGCAAACTCCGGCTCTCGCTGCTGGTACATGCCGACAAAGGCAGCATTCATCGTAATCGCCATCACAATTGCAAGCAGAACCACAATCATGGAATAAATCATCTCAAAGCTTTTTAGATAAGAATAATCCTCCTCGCGGCATTTCTCGCCATCATATATGTAGACATCATATCGCTCCTCTAACTCATCCATATATTCACAGAATTCTGCAAGGGGCATATCTGTTGGCAACAACAGATAACTTCCATTTTCCAGACTATCTATAATATATGCAGAATAAAATGCTTCATCTGTGATGGCATCTAATGTATATGTCCTGTTAAAGTTATCATAGTCGCCTTCCTCTATCTCTTCTCCAAGCCCTACACCTCTATTATTTGCCATAAGCTTACTTGCAATAAAGCTTCCCTCCTTTAGATTTGAGGTATCACAGGTAATATCCATATACTCACAATACTGTTCAAACGCCTCAACTGAACGAAATGAACGTACTCCAATGCCATATAGAAATTGCATAATACTTTCTACTGCAACAGATGGCAAATATCCCTGTTGCAGTGCAGTAATATCGCCTCTTGCCTGAATTTCCTCTATTGCATTATCAAAGTCCTGCCAGCTCTCCCGGGCATATATAATCGCATATTTATCCAATCTCTCCGCATATGCATCATTCATCGCCATAATATTGGTCGCATATAAGCCCCCTATATACGCAATAAAGGTAAGAAAGAACATAAATATCAACAGGAAACAGCGCAAACGGTTCTTTCCAACAAAATACCATGCTGAAAAAGGCTTCACACTTTTACTACTCATGCGCTTTCCCTACCTTTCTTTGCACTGATGTTTCCATCCCACATCTCCACAATGCAATCTGCATCCTTTAATATAGAATGGTCATGTGTAATCACAAGTACCAGATTTTCCTTTGCATACTCCTTTAAAATATCCATAACCGCAAAAGCATTTTCATGGTCTAGGGCTGCTGTCGGTTCATCTGCAAACAATACACGAGGTTTATTAATCATGGCTCTGGCAATTGCCGCACGTTGACGCTGACCACCGGAAAGCTTTGCAGGCCGCTTATGAATTTCCCGCTCTTTGAGCCCAAACGCTGTCAGCAGATGCCTTCCCCATTCCCTTGTCTCAGCCGTCTGCTTCGTTGCTGCTACCATCACATTATCAAAGGCAGACATATAAGGTACTAAAAAATGCCTTTGGAATACAAAGCCAAACTCTTCTCTTCTTAAATGCTCTCTCTCACTATCCTTTAGATTCGTAATATCCTTGCCATTATAAAGAATAGCTCCTTCTGTAGGTCTCTTCAAGGTTGACAAGCAATACATCAGCGTCGACTTTCCTGAACCTGACGGCCCAATAATACCAACCAGGCCTTTGTCAGGAAGCTCTAAGTCAAAGCCTCCTAACGCATAGACCTTCTCTACCTTTTCCATATCATATATCATTGTAATATTCTTAATCGTAAACATACGCGCTCTCCTTCTTATGCATTCAATTCATCATCCATTGCATCAATGGTACGGATTTTATATAGTGCATATCGTATCGGTATCTGCAGAAGTCCCATAACCACAACCAATACAGTCACACACTCCAGCACTGTATCTGCATGCCAATAGCGGCATTTCAGTCCTTTGGCTTCTATCATCAGCGCATCCAATGCAAGCATTCCTACTACCGATATGACCACCGCTGTCACCAAAGCTACCACAAAGGTAAACAACAGCTCTCTCATAATCGCTGCATAAATTGCCCTTCTTAAAAAGCCAATCGAACTATATAGGCACCATTCATTTCTCCTATCTCTCATATAAGAAATATAGACAATCAATACCAAAATACTTACAACACAAACAATCCCTATATAGATAAGATTCATCGAAAATTCATTTGCATCCGCTACATCCATCTTCAGATTGTGCTCACCATTCTTCACATCATCAAAATACGCATCCTTCTCGTCATATTCGTATCCCAGCTGACGTACCACTGCTGATAAATCCTCTATACTGCCATCCATCAGCACACATATCCACTGATTTCCCAAAGTCGCTTGCTCTCTTACGCCACAACCAAAATAATAGTTGTCATCTGTTACGCCAACAATTTTCATTCCACTTATTTCATCCCCAAGCTTCAGCGATATATTTTTCAAAATATTCTCTGATAAGATAATATCGTTCTCTTCCTTTGGAAAAATTCCCTCTATCAATTCCACACCGCAGTGTTCCATATATCCATCTATCTCACTTTCAGGTAAAAAAGGAAAGGTTACCTGATAATTTCCTATAACCGCAGACACCCTCGCTGTACCAATATCTGTGTAGTATGCCTTTTTAACGCCCTCTACCTCCTCCAGCCTGGCTGCCAGTTCCTCATGTCCTACGGTCAGCTTCTCGTATGCTTCTTCCTCACTCATCTGCGAGAAATCCACACCAAACGCACTCGCAGGTAGTCGGAAATACTGTACTGTCTTTGCCTGTTCTACTAAAAATACACGAAAAGTTTCTACCGATACTGTCAGCAAGAACTGCGTCAGATAAAACAGCGCCAAACACATTGCCATACTAATGACCAGTACCGATACCTTTCGCTTATTATTCTTAATATAAGTCATGGCAGATAATTTCTGTCCCATTAATTTTCCTCCTCTTTATTATCTCTTGTGCACATACTTATCTAACCACAAAAAAAGGTTACATAAAAGTAACCGCAGTCATATTTTTAATGACTACGGTCATAATTGCTTACTGCATAAGCAATTAGCTTCGCCAAGGTGCGCACTCATGCAATATGTACTTTGTCGCAAGCGACTGCATTCGGCGCAAGAATGTGCGTTGCTCATTCTATATTACATTTTCATCGCTACTATCAGCTTTGCACGGTCATGAATCCCTGTCTTATCATAGATTCCTGAAATATAGTTCTTTACCGTACCCTCAGATATGTACAACTCTTTGGCTATCTGCTGATTGGTATAGCCTTGCACCATAAGACTTAGTATCTCGCTCTCTCGCTTAGTCATACCTTCCGGTTCTGCGACAGTTGAAATTTCCTGCTTTCCACTCATAAGAACTGCCAGCCTCTGCATAACCTTATTGTCAATGACATTTCTGCCCTCCATAATCTGTCCGATTGCCCCAAGGATTGCTTCCTTACCGCTATCCTTTAAAAGATATCCATCCGCACCATTTGCCACAGCCTCTGTAATATAATGGTCATCGTAAAAGGTGGTAAGCACCAGTATCTTCATCTGCGGGTAAAACCTCTTTAGGTAACGGATTAACTCAATTCCTCCCATACCCTTCATATTCAAATCCACTAATGCAAGGTCACAAGATACCTTCTCTAACAGCGCCAAAGCCTCTCTGCCATCATGTGCCTTTCCTGCAATCTGCATATCATTTAAAGATAAAATGATTTCAAGACTCTCTAATAAAAGTACCTCATCGTCTACTAATAAAATTCGATACTGTTTCATACTCTCTTCCTCTATCTCAATATCTGTTGTCCATAATTTGCAAGACTTGTAAAACCACTCTTCTTAAAGGTCTTTTTATCACTGACGCAATAAACAAAATTTCCATTTTGTGCCAATACATAAAAGGATGTATCCTCGTATTTTTCCAGATATTTTTTGAACACTGCATCTACATCCTCTTCTTCCAGTTCATAACAGATGTCAATATATTTTTTTCCTTTTGTCGCTATGACTCTTTTGGCAGTTACATCACAGTCGAACGCATTTGTTTCTTCATGAATTTCATAGCCTTCATCCGTCAGATTCTGCACCAATACTTCGTAGGAAGGCACAACATCCTCCGGTCCCTGAATACTACCCTGTGGCTTTCTTTGCATTCCTCCGATTACCAAAGCCAAAATAATAACTACCAAAATCACCATACTTCCAATAATGAATACCTTCTTCTTCATTTCAATCTTCTCCTCTCACAGTTATTCCCTTTTATTTTCTTCACTATCATTCAACAAGGTTAACTCTACACCAAATCCTTGCCCACTCTCTCCAATAGAAATCACAACACTTCCACCACAACGCTCTGCATAGGAATAGAGTTTCTTTAGTCCAAAGCCCTTTTCAATTCTTTCCTCTTGATTCCACTGTGCAAAATCACTCTTACCGTTATCCGACACCCAAAGACGCACATGACAGCTATCTGCAGTCAAACATACTACAAATCTATCAGCCGCACCGTGCTTTACACCATTTGTCAAAAGCTCCTGCAACGCACCGGTTAAAAACTCTGTATGCTCTCTTGATATTAAAATTGTTCCGGGAATCTTTTCCCAATCCGTAGAAACTTGAATCATGGTATCCATCGTAAACTGCTCAACCACAGTGCTAAAATTCTGAATCAAATCTCCAACTGTCAGATATACCTTCTCTTCATCTAACACTCTAACCGCATGGCGAACTGCCGCAAGCCCCTCTCTCATTCTTACATTCGCAGTATTCATGCGCTCTCTTGCCTTATCCGGCGCCGTATCATAGAGCATGTCTGCTGCATCCAAGGTCATAATTGCCGCCGTAATAGAATGTCCCACACTGTTATGTATGTTTCTGCTAATCGTTTCTCTCTCTTCCAGTCTGGCATTCTTCTCACTCAAATAATTTTTTACCACCAACTCCTGACGAAGCTTTCTTTCAAACAATTCGTTAATTGCTGCTATACGAATCACATCACGATTTTGTCCTTCTATCGTAATATATTTCTTAATCAGACACTCAATGCCCCACAAGATGACTGATAATATCAATAGAACCAATAGATTCAACACAAAACACGGCATCTCTACCTGTCCTATACCTAGTATATTGGTACAAGTCGTAATAAAGGCATATACTGCCATCGGCAGCCACACACCTACATATTTTAGCTTCTTGCCTTCCTCTATATGAAAAACTCCAAATATGAGAAATGACAAAAAATCTGCTGTCGAAATACAAAATATCATCGCCAACAGACATTGTACGCAAAACAGACCTGCAGAAAGCTCTTCCTCCAGGCTTTTCACCGTAAATAAAATTAATAACACCCCTGACAGCATAAAGGTCATCAATACTTGGGATGTTGTTCGTAATCCCAAGACTGTCAAAAGAATCAGCAATCCTTGTGCCTGCATAAATCGCCTTATCGAATACATCATCATCACCACTTTAGTTGTAACATAATCTGTTAACAAAAACAATGTGACTGCAGTCATGTTCCAAACCACAGTCACATTTACTTTATCCCTTTGCACGGCTCATATTCTTACGATATTCCGTAGGTGATACCCCATATGTATTCTTAAACAGCTTCATAAAATGCTTCTCATTATCATAGCCTACCGTCTGACTGATTTCGATAATCTTTAACTCTGTCTCTGTTAACAGCTTCTTTGCCTCCCGCATACGAATATCCTTTAAGTAATTTACAAAATTGCTTCCCGTATACTGCTTAAAGGAATAGGAAAACAGGGAGTAATTCATGGATATATGGTTCGATACCACTGCCATATTCAAATCATCTGCATAATGCGTCTCTATATAATCAATAGCACTTCGCATCTTCTGCGTATTCTTACTGATATCAAACTGATGGTTAATCTTTTCTTGTAATAATACAACAAACTCCATCAGCTTTTCCTCATATGCATCCAAGCAGTCAGCCCCCCAAATATCCCTGCACTCCTTCAAGAGCTCCTCCACATTTGTCAAAGCACTGGTATAGGTTTTCTCCACCTCTGCAAAGAATTGTTTCAAGCATTCCTCATACTGAGCTGCCGTAACACGCCCACAGCGAACCACAAAAAATAATTGTTTAAAGCTCTTTTCAAGCTCTTCAGAACGCTCCGTTCCCAATAGCTGCACTCTTTGCATATTACTTGCCTCTGTTAAGAGCTTTTGCGCTTCACTCAACAGACTCTCTGAAACCCGCTCTGTCTCACTGTCATAATACTGTGTATTACGATTACGCATATACGCTATCTGACGCATGGCAAACGCCTCCTCGTATGCCTGCTTTAGCTGTCGTACGCCTCTGTGAATAGCACTAACTCCGACATAAGCCACTGGCAGCTCCTTCTGCAAAAGTGTATCAAGCCCTGCACATGGAACGATATACACATCATTTCTGCCTACTCTGTCAAGATAAATACATTCTTGCATTTGTATCTCTCTTTTTGAACTGTTCCTACAACATACATAGTACTCTGCATCTGCAAACTGCGCCCCTGCCTGCCTTTCATACTGCTTCTCAATCGCCGCAAGCTCCTCCTGTGTCATATCATCACTTGTCAGCATATGCTTTATCTGCTGATAGCCTATCTGACGCTGTGTCGCCTGCTGCTCCATCTGACTTTCAATTTCTTCATTCAGCTTTCTTAAAATATCTGCAATCTGCTCTCTTTCAATTGGCTTTAACAAATACTCGCGCACACCATTTCGAAGCATTTCCACCGCATAAGAGAAATCATCATAGCCACTGATTGCCACTGTTATCGGTACATGCTCACATTCCTGCATGCGCTTTACCAGCTCAATTCCATCCATCTTCGGCATACGAATGTCCGTAAACATGACATCAATCTTCTGTTCCTTAATAATCTCTAATGCCGTTTCACCATTATTACACTCTACGATTACCTCTACCGGCACACCGCTTCGCTGTACCATCGTCTTGATACCCTGACGTATCATCTTTTCGTCTTCCACGATTAATAATGTCTTCATGTAACCCCCACATAATCTCTCACTACTCTTCTTCTGCCGAATGCGTTATCGGTATCCTCACAATAATCTTTGTGTAGCATCCAAGCATTGACGCAATCTCTATTCCATAGTTTTCGCCAAAAGCGATATGAATACGGTCCTGAACATTCTTAAGTCCAATACCATTACCGGAGCCTCCGTTAGAATCCAGCTCTCCTGCAATCTTCATACGAAGCCTCTCTACATCCTCCTTACTCATTCCTTTACCCATATCGGTAATCTCTATCAGGCAGTCTTCTCCCTCGACAATACCCTTCACATAAATATTGGAATCCTCTGCCATCTGCTCGATACCATGATAGATGGCATTCTCAATAATGGGCTGTAAGGACATCTTCGGAATCTCCTGCTTTAATATCAGTTCCGGAATATTTAAGGACAGATAAATCTCATAGTCAAATCTTAGATTAATCAATGCCATATAATTCTTAATATATTCCAGCTCCTCCGATACGCGGACATTACCTGATACCCACTTCATTCCATACCTTAACAGCTTACCAAGAGATGTCACCGCATCAGAGATTTCATACTCCTCCTCTATCTCAGCCATCATTTTAATGGACTCTAATACATTATAAATGAAATGTGCATTAATCTGATTCTGTAACGCCCTGATTTCGGAATTCTTTACCAACATCTCACGCTTCAGATTATCCTCCATCAGTTCCTTGATTCGACGAAGCATCTTGTTAATCTGAATACCAAGCTCTCCCATCTCATCCTTACCACAGTTCTCTATTACAACATCA
Source organism: Lachnospiraceae bacterium (assembly GCA_045579665.1). Classification (GTDB taxonomy): domain Bacteria; phylum Bacillota; class Clostridia; order Lachnospirales; family Lachnospiraceae; genus COE1. The sequence continues at coordinate 16,993 of JAZNMO010000147.1, read as the reverse complement.
AGGTCACCCTTTTGTACCTTTCTGATAGAACGAAGAATCTCATAGAACTGCTTTAACAGGCGTTGCACTACATGATTGATTACAAAGGCCAGCAATACCGTTAGCGCCGCCATAGCAAGCACAAATATGGTCTGTATATTTTGTACATTGTTCACACTGTCTGCAATATTCTTCACGCAGACCAGTGTACCGTCAAGCTCATTAATCTGCATAAATGACAGCACCAGCTTTTGCTTTCCGCTCTCATAATATTCCGTTACAATTTCCTTTTCATCAGGTACGCGTGCAATAATTTGCTCTAAAACACCGGAATCCGGTGCTGCCTTATTTTCATCCAGATAATATCTGCCATCTTCCGAATAGAAAAAACTCCATTCATTTTCAATACTTTCATAAATACTTGGGAACATGGTCTCCATCGTCATAGCTGCTTCAATCGTTCCGATTTTCTCATAATCATCATTGAAAACAGCGGTGATAAGACCAATCAGCTTACGCTCCTGATTCAAGGTATATTTAGAAAACAGATTATCCGTATAGTTATAATTCCAACCAAAATAGTCCTGTTTGCCTGCCCACTCCTGCTTATATAATCGTTCATTCTGATATAGAATCGGCATCATTTCCTGTACATTATTATTCTCCGAATAGACACGTACTCCATATAATACCGGATTATTATTTACGAGACGCTCCAGACTCGATACCTTTTCATCCTTAAACTCCAGCCATTCTTCTACCGTGATTTCCTCTCCCTGACAAGACCTTTCCAGCATCTCCAGCAACGCTTCATCACTTAGGAAGAACTGCGTAGACATATTGATGGAATCTATCTTGGAAACCGTATATTCCTGATTACGCTTCATGGTGTATTCCATATAGCTTACATTCTCGTCAATCACATTCTTTTCCATCACATAGAATAAATAGCTTGCCAGTATACCCAGAGGTACAATGATGAATAAAACAATGATAAAGGTAAACTTGATATTCAGTTTTTGATTCCGAAATAATTCTAATAATTTTTTCATTCGCTTAATCCCAGCTTTTTCTTTGCTTCATTCATATACTCTGTACCGGCCTTCATATAAAGTTCAAAGCCCAGCTTCTCCCTTTTCTCTATAAAATCATCCAGTGCAGCATCAAAAGCCTCTTCCGACTCCGCACGCAAAAGATTAGGAAGTGTTTCACTCCACAGCTTACGAATACGGCTGTCCGCTGATGCCGCCTCGTTTCCTAACGGCAAATACACCTCGTACTGGCCATTGTATACCACATATTTTCTCGACCACTCCCGAAGCTGTTCCTCTGCCGGAGACGCCTCCTGGCTCCACTGTTGCTGCATCACAATATCCTGTAGCATCCAATAAGCATTATCAGCTCCATACTGCTTATCATAAGCATCTCTGTCCTTATCTAACAGCTCCTTAACCTCCTGCTTCAATACAGGCTGACCACCTATCAGGTCATAGGTCTTGCCCTCTACACCAAGATAAGTGCGTATCTGCCCCTCTTCACTCAAAAGATAACTGATAAACTCAATTGCTTTATCAGGGTTCTCGCAATTCTTGGAAATCATGGTGACTGTCCATCCACTGATGCTTGTACAGGGAAGCGTAGGCTTATCTCCATTGGCATTGCGTGGCCCTTCTACCGCCATATATACCATATCGGGATTCGTCTCATAGAGCTGCTTTTGCTGTGACAGCATATCCGTATACTGATATAACATACAAAAATATCTGCCCTCTGCCAGCTTCTCCTCCATCTGTGTTCTGGTATCTACAAAAATATCCGTAGCAAGGAATCCCTTCTCATTAAGCTCTCGAAACATCTTCAGCCACTTGATATATTCCTCATCTGTATAACGGTCATAAAGCTCTCCGTCCATCTCCCACGGAACCGCAAGAAAATTCATCAAATATTTATCAAAGGATACATTTCCTTCATTGTCAAAGGTATGCGAGCCAACAGGAATTAACGCCTTACCGTCTACCTTGGGAAACATCTCTGCTGCCTTCTCCACTGCTGCCATAAAGCCCTCTGTAGTTGTCATATCAGGACTTCCTATCGCCTCGTAGATATCCTTTCTTACAAGAAAAGTCTGATTTGAGCCAATATAACTGTTCTCCTCCAAATCCTGTGGCGAAATAGAAGAATTCGGATACGCATAAATATTTCCATCCGGCTTGGTATACCAGTTAATCGCAGCTTCATCCGTTACCTCCCAAAAGTACGGTTCATACTCATCAGCCAGCTCATTTAAGGCATATACCATGCCCTTATCTATCATCTCATCTACCTGCGGCTCCCAATAGCCAAGCGTAATGATATCAGGTAAGGTATCTGATGCAATCAAAGCATTCAGCTTCTCTGTTTCATTTCCAATGGGCGTAATGAAGTTTACACTTACCCCGGTTTCTTCTGTGATTGTATCCGACACCACGTTTCCTCCCCACGGAGTCGCAAACCACGAATAATTCACATACCAGTCAAGAGAAATCTGTGTATTCTCACTTTCCACAGGCTCTGTTTTACTACATCCCGTAAGCCCCAGAAGCATTATCGCCCCAAACAGTATCAATACCTTTCCTATTCGCATAACCTTATTCCTTCCTTTGTAACGCCCTATTATATTTATAGAATACCATTTTTCCCAATGTTTTCCTATCATTTCTTATCATAACAAAGTGTTGCCCAGCGGCAACACTCTGCAAGAATCAGCTAAGCTGATTCTTGTTTAGCTCCCACTACGTTTCGAGCACTTTCCTATTCAATAACAGAGTTTATTTAAACGCCCAAAAGACTGCCACAAATCCTCCCATTTGCAGCAGTCACTTCTATGTCATCCTTTATTCTTTTACCGCACCTGCGGAGATACTACTGATAATGTATTTAGAGAAAAATGCAAATACCAGCAGAATCGGTATCACCGAAATCGCAACTGACAGATAGATTGCTCCCTGATTTGCAGTAATATCTGTAGAAGCCTTTAAACTTGCCATCATAACCGGCAAGGTGAATTTCTCTGTTTTATTCAAGATAATCATTGGTGTCAGGTAGCTGTTCCAGTTCCCAATGAATGCCATAATTGCCATAGTCGCAACTCCCGGCGCCATAATCGGCAAAGCAATTCTGTGGAAGGAATAAATCTCATTGGCACCATCAATTCTTGCCGCCTCAATCAAAGACTTTGGCAGTGCCGACATTACATACTGTCTTAGGAAAAATACCGTTCCCGGTGCAGCAATTGCCGGAATAATTAACGGCATATAGGAATTAATCATCTTCAACTTGGTACACAGATTATAGAATCCAATCAAGCCAAGCTGCCCCGGTATCATCATAAATACCAGAATCGTTCCAAATATAATCTTTCCGCCCTTGAAGTTATACATAGCCAGTGCATATGCTGTCAATGCAGAGAAGTAAGATGTCAGCAAGGTTGCCGGCACAGCCACCTTAATGCTGTTCCACATACCTTCAAACAGATTAAAGTATTCAAATACTGTTTCCCAGTTATCCTTTAAGCTCTTTCCCGGTATCAATGTAAAGGAGGTTGCTATCTCATTTGCCGACCTTGTTGCATTCACAATCATCAAAAGGAAAGGAAGAAGACAAACTAATCCAAGTGTAATTAATGAGAAGTAAAGCAAACCCTTTTTAAAATGAAATCCAAAACTCTTCATAGTGTCTAGTCCTCCTTTCTGTTAAAGATTTTTAGCTGCATAATCGAAACACCGCAAATAATTGCAAACAGAACATATGCCACCGAGGAAGCAAAGCCAACCTGCGTTGTTCCCGTCTCAAATCCAAATTTATACATATACATTACAACTGTCTGAACCGAATTATAGGATGACATTGACTTTTTCAACATCAGGTATGGCAGGTCAAATAACTGTAATCCGCCAATCAGCGATGTAATTGCCACATATAATAAAATCGGTTTTAACAATGGCAATGTGATTTTTCCAAATATAGTCCATCTTCCCGCACCGTCAATAGATGCTGCTTCAAAATAATCCTTCGAAATACCCTGCACACCTGCCATCAGCATGATGAAAGAGTTACCAAACCACATCCATGTCTGAATAACCGATATGGATACACCTGCCGTAGCAGAGCTATTCAGCCAGTCCACCGGATTATAGCTTGCGCCGAAGAAATTGAATATATCATTGATAATTTGATTGAAGGTACCATATCTCCAATCAAGTAAAGTAGAAAATAAAAACGCAACGGACGTTGCCGCAATCAGATTCGGTAAATAATAAATGATTCTAAACACCGGAAGTCCCTTCATCTTATACTTCACATCCGAAAATACCATCATCAGAAGAAATGCAAGCCCCAACTGAAGAATAATATTCAATCCCCAGATTCTTATCGTATTCCACAATGCTATCCAGAAAAACTTATCCGTCAAAACACGAATATAGTTATCCAACGCCACAAAGGAAATAGTCTCTCTTTCCGATATTTTCATGTTGGTAAAGCTGATATAAAGAGTTCTTAATACCGGATATACATTGAAAACAAGAAATACTACAACAAATGGAATCACAAACAAATAACCCCAATTATCATAATTCTTAACACCTTTTCTCTTTTTTCCCATAATAAACCGTGTCCTTTCCCGGTACCAAAGAGTCGGGGTGGCTTTGACAAGCCACCCTCGATTCTTAAAAACACCAATTATCTTGTCACTTCAAGCTCAGGATATGTTGACTCAATCAAATCATAGAAATCACTAATAGCCTGTTCCTTTGTCTTTTCACCTGTCTTAATTGCTGAGATTGCATTACCCCATGCATCGCCGATTGCTGTATCGTACTTTGTAACCTTAGAGTAATCAATTCCCTTTGCCTGCTCTAACCAGAATGTATAGAGATTCTGTCCGCCATAAACCTCGTTTGCATCATTCTTATGTGCTTCTAATGCTGAAATTAATGAAACTGTATCTCCATTTGACTCTTCAATCCACCAGTTTGCTGTTTCTTCATCTAATGTACAGAACTTTACGAAATCCCATGCAAGCTCTTTTCTCTCTGACTGTGAAGATACACCAATATATGTACCGCCACCGAAGCCATATGCAGGACCTGAACAAACACCCCAGTTACCTGATGTTTCGCCGATATGCTCTGCCATTGTGATAACACCCCATGCCGGAAGGCCGTATGCAAATACTTCTGTTGTCTCATAGTCTGCTGTTGCAGCATTAAAGGACTCTGCATCCCAGATATTCATTTCATCTGTACCCCACTGAGTTTCAGCTGTAAGAAGTGGTACCTCTCCACCCATAGCCATATACCAAGGTGTTGCCCACTGTGAAGCATACGCTGTTAAATCCTCCTTATATAACTCAACGCAAAGGTCCATATATGCTTCTCTGTCTGCGTCAACATTTAACTTTCCGTCAATCACCCATGCTGAATCTCCTGCAAAGTAAGATGTCTCTGCATCAGAAGCAAAGATTCTGTATCCCTTATCCTTTAAGGTATGTGCTGCTTCTACAATGGATGGATAATCAGCAAAAATCTTTCCTACTTCTGCCGGGTCATCTGTTCCGAATACTTCCTTTGCAATATCTCTTCTGTAGTAAATTCCGGCCGGTGTAATCTGATAAGAAATTGCTCTCTGGATGCCCTCTGCGTCCTGACCAACCTGCCATACATAATCAACAATCTTATCTGCATAATCCTGTGCACCAAACTGATTCAAATCCTCAAAGAAGCCCTGCTCATTGAAATTCTCAAGCATCTGTGGCTCACCTACGATAATATCCGGTTCTGTCTCTCCACCAAGCAATGCTGTCTGTACCTTTGTCGGATAATCCGCCGGGTCAAAAACAACTGTTTCAACATCAACACCTGTCTTTTCCTCATATCTTGCAGCAAATTTCTCTAAGTCCTTTGCCAATGTCCATACAACAAGTTTCTCATCACCTGACGCCTTTGCTGTGTCCTCTTCCTTAATTGTGCTTGTCGTTGTTCCCCCGCATGCTGTCAATGAAACTACCATTGTACCTGCTAAGGTTGCTGAAATAAGTCTTTTCCAATTCATAAAATGTCCTCCTTCTCTTTTATGGCTTCCACCATAGTACCCTTGTGATACTTGTATTGTATTCCGCATATCTCTTTGAAAAAATGCACCAAATTTTAAAAAGGTATCATTTTTTTATTCCGCCACTATACAATTTCTACCACAATTTTCTTTATCAATCCGTCACGTACATCTCTTGCCACCTTTTCTCCTGCACGCGGGCCACTGACGGTTGCCACACTTGCATTCCAGTAGGAAAATGACATAGATTTTATCTCATATTCTCCCGGTATATAGTCACGTTTTTCTGCAAAATGGTATACTACCTCTGTCCTGCCAAAGAGTGTAGTAACTACTGTTCCATCCTCCGGAATTAAATATGCAGGCATACATGGCTTTGGCGTAAAGCAAAGCTCTTCATCTGCAACCGAAAGAATCTCCTTACCAAACATTATCTGCTTCCACATACTGATAAATTCAATCGTGGAACCGCTAAGTCTCGCCACAAATCCCTTTCCGTGATATGCCTTGTTTGGGTTTTTACTGCTGGCAATAAAAGAAGAGTTCTCATAAATACTTCTTCCATATATTTCAGGATTTAAAAATGGCACTGCTACCTTCTTAAAATCATCAAAAAACTCCTGATACATACCGCTGCGCAACAGCTCCAGCAAATATTTATACTCCATATGAAGCCAGATAGATTCATTTTCAAGCCATCCGGGTGTAAACGCTCTCGCTCTTCCATACTCATAGGAAGCCTCCTGCAAAGAAGCATTTACCTTATACATCTGCAGCTTCTCATCATATAAATCACTATTTTTTACTGCCTGATAGAGTCTTTTCTTTTCCTCCCGGCTATTCTTCAGTTTCAGATAATGCACCGGTCCTTCAAGGAAATACGGCACCTCGTTTACTTTAAAACACAGCGGCTTATATCCTGCCTGTGTTTTCACATAATCCGTGACCTCATAGGTAAAATAAGTTGGACAGATTCCTTCTCCTAACACGCAGGCTTTACGAATACCTTCCTGTACCACCTCAACAAAGTTCTTTAAGATTTCCTTCATTCGTTCAGATGAAATTGCCTTTTCCTCACCTGACACAGCTTCAAACACATTTCTTCGATATAGCTCTTTTGCATCATTGATACGATTCCAGAAGGAAAGAAGTTCTCCTTGCTCACGAATCACAGCTACTTCATCCACCCCTTTTAGCTGCATAATATTCTCCTGTTCTTCCTGACAAATATCATCCAGCTCTGTCAAAAGTACTGCCAGTTCAAAAGGAAGCATAATTTCTCTATCATATTTTTCTAATACACTCAATGTATATTCCAACATTCTGCAAAGCTCATAGGTCTCTGACATGGAAGAACCAAAGATTGCAGGCATTCCGTTCAAAGCATCATACCACCCGGGCTTTCCGCCCTCCATCTCAATTCCCATACCATACGCATCTAATGTAGAAAACTTCGTTGTACACAGCAGTATCAGCTTTGCAAGAAGTGTCATGCGGTACACCTCTCCCTCGCCGTAGGTCTTTCGCACCAGCTTTTCTGCTGTATTACGCTTACTCTCTTCATCCAGTGCGTGATACTGACGTAATCCTTTTGGTGTTTCTTCATATCTGCATTCTCTAGGATTTACCTTAATCTGTGACACAAAGCTTGTATAATCCTTTTCAAACAACAAATCCTCTTCCTGCTCCGGAAAAACTTCAAGATAGTCCTGAATCAAATCCAGATTATAAGTCCAATGGTCTGTCCAGTATCCTTCCTTAAAATCACCGTTTACCATACTCTGTGCAAAATCTATCAGCTGGCAAAATACTGTCTCAATCGACTCCACATCGCACTCTTCCAAACAGCTATACAGTTCTCCCGGCGTAAATGGCTTTAATACCAATGCTCTAATGGTTTCCTCTTGTCCCTTGGTTAAGTTCATATTTGTCATAAGCTGCCTTGTCATCTCCTCCGTCAAGGAATAAGTCAGTTTTTCTATTCCTAACGGATTATAGCCATCCATTTGAATCAATCCGTAGAACTGTTTTATATTCTCACGACCGACGAAAGGCGCAAAAAAGGTATCGCAACGTCGATTCTGATTCACGTCTCTGAAATTACCGTTCCCTTGAGAGTAATACTCAGGAAGCATCGAAAAGTAATTATAGTCTCTCTCTATATCCCCGTGCTTTCTGGAATACACATAGAATATCTTGTTGTGTCCCAGCTGAATCGGATAACCGCCTCGAAGCACATTATCCATATAGGTATAGCTGCTATACGCATCAAATGCTTCCGATGCCGTTTTACAGCGAATACCTTTACAAAGCTCCTCTATGTACTCATCTGCTTCCCTTTTCTTTGCCGCAAAATATCCTGCATTCTTAATACCTAAAGCAAACTCCTGCAACACTTCTTTCGCTTTTACCTGACCAATCAGCTCGAAAATGGTTACCTTCTCTCCTGCAAGCAAGGTCTTTGCTATCCCCCAAAAGCTACATGGCAGCTGATTTGCTACTATCTGCTCTTCACAATAAATTTCCTCTAGTGACTTCTGCTCAAAACCTACAGCCTTTCTCATGGAATTGTCATATAAAAATATCTGCTCAGGGTCTACGATAGGCTTTAGTAAGGTTCCGTCCTCTGTATATGCCATAGAAAAGTTGCCACCCTCAATTGCTCTTACCACAGCAGTATCTGCAATACTTGCTCTCACCCTAAAATACGGAATTCCCGTTTCCAAGTCCTCTACCTGCATCCACGCTTTTGCGGTTTGTGCCATATTCTTCATATTGTCCATATTGACGCCATAAGGAATCACTGCAGGCATACCATCAAGTACCTCTATGCTCTTGGTTTCTTCTGATATATTCTGTATGGTAACACAGCGGACAAGTGCTCCAACCTTTTCTCCTGGTAAGGAAAAATACTGTACCCCTGTTTTTAGTCCTGTCTCTTCATTACATTCCTCTATTGAAAAACCATTCATTGCTACTTTCATACTATGGCAAATATTTTCGTCCGCAAAAGGCTCTACTATCTTGTGATTTACCTTTAGGAAAGTTCTAAAGCCTGTTGTCTTCACATTCTGATATGCCTGATGTGCAGGATAAAACTCCATGATTGCATGGTCTTTATTATCCACTCCAAAGCTCACCACACCCTGACCGCGATTCACATAATAGCACCAGATAGGTGTACCATGAATTCCTGAGATTCCCGGCAAAAAGCTTGCAAAGGTTGACTTTTTTCCATAATTATCTATTGCAAATTCCTTTATCTGTTCTCTCATATTACTCCTCCGTTTCTAACCCAGTATGATTTCTAAGGTATGAAGCTCACATTCCTTACAATTTCTATCCAAATATTCCTTTGAAATAGTCGTCTGTAAGACATTACGCTTTCCTTCCACTTCTTTACCATCCAAGTAGATTTTCTTTATTCCATACTCTCCATATTCTTTTCTATCTGTATTCTTATAGGTAATCTGCCATTTCTTTTCCTGATACCACAAGGAAAGCCCTGCCTCTGCGTTGTCGTCGAATTGCGCTGCCAACAGCTTAGGGGCAATTACCATATCACCTATCTCACCGCGAATACCAAACATCTGCGTAATCACAGTCAGCATATACCAGCTGGCTGCTCCTGTAAGATAATGGTAGAGTCCTCTTCCCTTTCCATTGAAGTACTCAGGGATACCCGGATAAATTCTGCTCACCTCAAAGTTCATTGCCTGCTGATACAATGCATGTAATGCCAGAAAGCCTTCCTTTACATACCCTCTTTGATATAGAGCATTTGCATACATAACAGCCATATGCGAAAATACTGCTCCATTTTCTTTATCTCCATAAGCGAAGCCAAACATTCTTCCAAGGTCCGTCTTTACCTCTTTAAAATCAGTATTAAGACGATAACCTCCTATCTCTTCCTGATACAGATACTCATCTGCACTCTTTGTAATCCTATGTATATGCTCCTCTTTTGCAACTCCTGACATGATAGAGAATACCTGACCTGTCAGCATCATTCGGATACCACTGTCAAACTCACCCTCTACCCGATTACCATGATTATCATAATATCCGTTGAACCAGCCATTTCCCTTGCTATCCTCAACCCATTCCTTTTCACGAATTTCTTTTGTCAGCCAATCTGCCTTGTGACGCAGATTATCCGCAAGCTCCTTTACCGCTATCGACTGCTTATCTCCGCTCACAGTATGGCGACAGCTCTCTAGGTACCCTGTAAGCAATCCTGTCTTCTTTTCGACTGATTCATAAAGCTGTTCATTATCTTCTAATAGGAGACACATCTCTTTACTAACAAGGACATTTGTGCAACCTGTTCTCTTTTCATATTCCCGTAAAAGTCCTGCAAGCTCTCTAAGATTCCCGGCATACGCATTGGTAAAAGCTACACTTTCTCCTCGTTCCTCCGCCATATCCAAGGCATCGTTCCAATCTGCGCCTCTAAGACGCATCATGTTATGCTCCCCAACCTCATAAAAAGCTGTAAGATTTTGCACCAGCAAATGCTCCAATACAGTCCCTTGATACACTTCTCCAAGCTCGTCCCTTTGCCAACAGCCATCCGTTTCTCTCCATTCCTCATCGATTGCTGTGCCTCTTTTCACCTGTTTGTCCTTGAAGTATCCAATCTCCTTATCCAACAGGCTGATATCACCGGTCTGGTCAATATACAGCTTCGTAGTCATGAACGGCCAGACGCCATGGTCCATCCATACTCTCGTAATGTTGTTTCTATCCGCAATAAACTCTCCCTGCTTGCTACCAATAATGGTTGCATTGCTTCCATCCACACGCACTCCTGCAAAATTATCCAAAAGCATCTGACGAACTCCCTGAGGATTCATAATCAAGAGTGCCAGACAATCCTGCCATAAGTCTCTCCAGCCTCTTCCTCCCTTACCATAATCATGATGCGGAAGAAAAGAGCATCCGAAGATTCTTCGAAGCATCGGCTGAAAGCTTACCCATTTCATAAAACGATTAAATTCTTCATCCCCTGTTCTGTACTCTACGTTCACTCGCTCTTTCCAGTACTCCTGTACTACCAACAGCTCTCGTGTAATACTCTCTTGATTCGTAAATCTTTGTATCAGCTTCTCTATCTTTTCATTCTCCTGCGTGATTCCCATAAGAATGATGTATTTCTTAGCCTCTCCGGGCATAAGCGTTGTTTTTCTAAAGTGCAGACCACCAACTGCTTCCGCACCCTCTATTTCTACTCCTGCCTTTACTCCCTTACTATTCTTGAAAACTGCATATGGATGCTCGAAACTTCCTCCCATTTCCACAATTTCATCCACTGTCGGATAAAAATCTTCCGGTGTCTCCCCATTGCCATCTACTCCACAAACATAATAGGTTATATGATTTAGTTGATGTCCTCTTTCATCAAAGGAAAGTGTAGGTGTCACCTCAACTCCATGAGAAAAAGTCTTTATTCTATGTAACAGAGAAGTTACATGTCTATGGTCTCTTAGATTATCTGCACTTCTTCCATAAATTGGAATAACTGCTGTCGGTGTAAATTCCAGAGGCTCAACTCCAATATTCTTTAATTCAACGCACATTACCTCTACATTCTCATCTACCGGCACAAAGGAAGTAATGACAGACCTCAAGGAATATTTCAAAGACTCTCTCGTAACACGATGCCACATAAATCCTGCTTCCACATTGCCCTTGTCTTTCTCTTTTTCAAAACGCTTTGCGATTGCCTCTGCGGACATACCTGTCGCCGACCAACAGCCCTTCCCTTCTATATGACACCAGAAATTTCTGCTGCTTCGATTATTATGAAGATTCTCCACACTGACCGGCTCCATTAAAAAGCTGTTCTGGTCTAATTTCGCATCCCCTGCCAGCTGCGGTGTAACTGCCGCCTTTAATCCCTTTTCACCGGCTAACGGAAAATATAAATACGGATACTCCTGTGCCTGCTCCAAGCAAAAGGTCCCATTCTTATCCTCAAATCTACATTTCTTCATTTCATTTCCTCCCCTTTGTATGGGTTATCTATTTTCTTCCTCATTCTAGAAAAATCCGTGCATACAAAAAAGATACCTTTTTTTAACTAAGGTATCTTTTTTTTAGATATAACAGACTTACTTACAATGATTGTTTTTGTAAAACTTTTCATGTTATACTGAATATATATTCAAAAGGAGGTGCACAGCATGGCAACAATACTTATGATAGATGATGATGCCGAGGTATTAGAAATCAATCGCAAATTCTTATGTGGCGAAGGATTTCAGGTCTATATCGAATCAGACCCCCTGCAAGGTATCGAACAGGCTAAAAAAACAAATCCTGATTGTATTCTTTTAGATATTATGATGCCCGGCTTAGACGGCTATCAGGTATGCGAATCATTACGTCGCTTCACGTCTGCACCTATTATCTTTCTTACAGGAAAGGATGCGGAAGATGATAAAATAACCGGTCTGACCCTAGGTGCTGATGATTATATTGTAAAGCCCTATAGTCTTCGTGAATTAAAGGTTCGCATCGATGTATTATTAAGGCGCATGCAACGCATTCAACCGCTTCAAGACTCGCATTTACTGACAGTGCAGAATCTTTCCATTGACCAGCTTACACATAAAGCCTTTTACAAGGGCACAGAGATAGTTCTTGCCAATCGAGAATACGAAGTGCTTCTATACTTTGCAACGCATCCTAATCAGGAAATTACCTTTGAGGAATTAGGAAATGCATTGTTCGGCTCCTATCAGGAAGCTGACAGACGTTCCATTATGGTAAATGTCAGCCGTCTTCGCAAGAAAATGAACATTGATTTTGAATTAGAAAAAATGATAGAAACCGTATGGTCAAAGGGATATAAATTTATTGTTAAAAATAGTTAAAATCGGAGGATTAAAGACCTATGAAAAAGATACCTTTTGAGCAGCCCTCCATAGAAAGCGAAACTGCCGAATCTCTTTCCGCCAAACTCTTACAGGTATCCTCTCAGCTGATGGAAGCCAATAAAGAGTTAAAGCGAATGGAACTGGAAAGGCGTGAAATGCTAGCAAATATTTCACATGATTTACGTGCTCCAATTACAGCCATACGGAGTGCAACCGATTATTTAACATCCGGAAACGTACTATCCGATGAAGATTATCGCTCTTGCTTAAACCTAATCGATAAACGCACCAGATTTTTAGAAGAAATCATACAGGATATGTACTACTTATTTTGTGTGGAGGATACCTCAAAATCCCTAAACCTGCAGACAGTAGATGCAGCAATCTTTTTTGAAGAATACTTCTACGATGCAATTGTAGATACTCGTTATGATAATCATGACATGAAGTTGGAAATTGCCAATGACTTATCCATACAGATTGCCATCGACATTCCTAGAATTGTTCGCGTTTTAGACAATTTATTTACTAATGCTGTCAAATATTCATTTCCTGAAAGCAGTATTACCCTAAAGGTTACACAGCTTCCATCTGAGAATTATATTCTTGTAAGTGTTATTGATAATGGAATAGGAATTCCCAAAGAAGCGATTCCTCATATATTCAATCGCACCTATACCGTTTCTTCGGCAAGAACCCCAAACTCCAATACCGGAAGCGGTCTTGGATTATCCATTGTAAAAACCATCGTTGAACGCCATGAGGGAGCTGTGTTCTGCGAAAGTGAAGAAGGAAAAGGAAGCTGTTTCTCATTTACACTTCCTTACAATAAATAAAGCACAGACTCTCATGAGCCTGTGCCTTTTATTACATATCCTTCACAATATCTTCTGCAATTGCCATTGCCTTTTGTGTTACTTCCTGTAAGGTGTCACCCTCTACCGGACGACCTATCCGAAATACTCTGATACCTTCAGCCATACGAAAGCTTTCTCTTGCCGGAATACCTGAATATCTTTCCTGTCCGAGTATATGTCTCAAAAATAAATTATTAACACACCCTAGGAACTTATTAAATCCTTGCGCTTCCTCTGTTACCACTTCATCACCCTTATGACGTCCTAATATAATAAGCGCCTTAACCGGCATTTCGTGCAACACAAATTCACCCTTATACGGAACAAAGAACTTGTCCTTATCCTCTCCAAGATAAATCAGCTCGTCCAAATCATATCCCTTCCTAAGTGCCGCATCTCGACAAAGCTTCTGATATGGAAATGCCGGATATACCATAACGTCTCCACTATCCTTCGTCTGAACATATGCCATATCATCCGCCATAAGCTTCCAGCCCTTATCTAAGAACATATTGGTTAGTGTCGACTTACCACTTCCACTTTCTCCCGAAATTAAGATTGCTCCTTTATCTGACGCTACTACCGAACAATGCATAGCATTGATTCCTCTTTGTAAACCTAGCATAGATATTCCCCAGCCCATGAGGTAATTACGTACCATACTTAAGGTTCCTTTTTCCTTTAACTCATATGTGATAACACTTCCATTTTCTACATACAAATAACAATATGTGTTAATCAACCAACTTATATTATTCCCTAAACTACTTCCACACTCTTTTTCATAGTCATATAACTCTTTTGGCATCGTTCCCGATTTAATCACAATATCAGCCTCTGTTTTCTCCGCCTTAACCAGCTGCGGAAAATCTATATCTGATTCAATAATCATTCCAAATAGTAAATAATAGTACAACTTCCAATCCTCCAGCCTTATCATTTGTTGCTCAAATACTTCTAGTATGGTATCATCATCACAGAAAAAAAACAAGGGGAGGAACAAAATGTCTGCTATATGGGGAACTCTTTCTTATAACAATAATCTTAATAACAATGTAGGTACTATCATGCAAGCACCTTACCATAAGCAATGCAAAATCGATAGCTACCAATCAAGGCAGTTCTATAATTGCTATATGGGCTGTGGTATTCAATATATTACAAATGAAGCTGTGAACGAACAACTTCCTATCGTTGATTATGAACGAAATCTAATTCTTACCACTGACTGTATTTTAGATAACCGATTGGAATTAATGGATGCTCTATCCATTCATGATGTTAACATACCTGATGGACGTCTCGTATATATTGCATACTTAAAATGGGGAATTGACTGTGTAAAGCATTTCCGTGGACTTTTTACGCTTGCAGTCTGGGAAGAAAATACAAAAACCTTATATCTTGCCAATGACCAGGTCTCCGCACGTTGCCTATATTACTACCCGTGCAAGGACCAGGTCTCCTTTTCAACCTTAATTACTCCTATTCTGGAGCTTCATCCTGAGATTACTCTTAATGAAATGTATTGTATGGATTACCTTGCGGCACCATCATTAATTCCTACTGTTGTTGTTCCCGAAACACCTTACAAAGGGGTATATAAGCTGCCACAGGCAACCATACTTACCATTACCCAGCAACAGATTACACAACGCTCCTATTGGACTCCTGCGGAAACTCTTAAGGATTGTACGTGCAAAACTGCTGAAGAATATGGTGCTTATTTTCGTAAGCTGTTAACAAACTGTGTATCAGATGCGATTCATACCAATCAGGAGGTCGGTATTGCTCTAAGCAGTGGGCTTGACTCTTCTTCTGTGGGGACGATTGCTGCTGAATTATTAGCTACCCAATCCAAAAGCCTATACGCATACACTTACGTTCCATATGAAAAAGTTGCCAAAAATAACAGACATAAAATATATGATGAAACCCAAGATGTCAAAGCAATTGTTGCAATGCATCCCAATATCCTTCCACACTTCCTATGCAACGAAGGAAAAAATGCAATGGAGAGCATACCTGATGGGCTACAAACTCTGGAAATTCCGTATAAAGCCTTTGTTAATTATCCTAACTTAAACGAAATTTATGATAAAGCCACAAAGGCAGATTGCCGTGTCGTTCTCTCAGGACAATTCGGTAATTCTACGATATCCTATGGTAACATTGACCCTATATTTTACGACTTATATTGTAATAGAAAATATCATTCTCTTTTCAAATGCTTAACACACTTTGCAGAGCATATGAACATTCCAAAGAAGAAATTTATACCTTCTTACCTTATGTACCTGCATAAGATACGTAAGCAGCATAAAGTAACCACGCATGAACAGAATTACGAACTCCTTCATCCTTTTCTAAGCGAATCCTTTAAAAAAGTATATCCTCTTAAAGAACGCTTTGACCAAGGAAATATGTATGCCTTCTCTGGCCTCCCAAACACTCAGGCGCAATACCGCCAACAGCTAATCCAGCTGATGGGCTGCACCTACATGGGAGAATGGGAAACAAAGATTGGCCTGAAGCATGGTATTGTTTTACGTGACCCTACAAAGGATATTCGTATTTTAAGCTTCTGCTATCATATGCCATATGAATACTTTGCATATCAAGGAACTACCAAATGGCTGATTCGAGAAAACATGAAAGATATGCTTCCATCCTATATCCTAGAAAACTGGGACAGACACGGTATTCAGAACGATGACTGGGCAATCCGCATTACTCGTGATTGGAATATGCTTAGTAAATCCTATATAGATACCATAGACACCCCTGCCATGCTTACCTATCTGGATATAGAACAGATATTATCTTTTGTTAATAGCGAGAATTTTTCCTTTAAAGCATTGGATATCAATACACAGGTATACTTAAGCACTGCTTATATACTCTCTTTCTTTATTAATAATTACCAATAACAGGTTTAATATGTCACAAAAACTATTTATTATTACTATAATAATTGAATTGAGCCTTTATTTCTATCAATTGTGTTAGATTTGTTTACATAATCTCTATTTCATTCTATACTGTATGAGTAAAAGAGTTGAGAGAGAGGGAAATGTGTATGAAAAAGTGGGAAACACCTGTAATTGAAGAACTGAATATCAATGAGACTGCTCACAATTGGCATATCGAGCCAAAGTGGGACGGCGGTTATCTTGGAGATGG
>JAZNMO010000146.1:0-48471 GCA_045579665.1 Lachnospiraceae bacterium | reverse complement strand
TTTGTCTCAAAAGTAGGAGTTCCGAGCATAAGTGGTGCTAGATGTTTTTATTTAATTATTCTAAAACGCACGCAACCGCAGCCGATTCGCCATCCATGGCTCAATTGGCTGCTGCCGCCTTCGTCCAAGCGGCGGCTTGCTGTGTGCTCCAAAAACATCAAGAACCACTAAATACTCTTCACAATACTTTTTACGGCAAATAGAGTCTGTTCTTTTGCATCAGTCAGGTAAAGCTTGAGGTAGATAAACAATAGATTTGTAGTCAATTATATTTAGGTTTAAGCAAGTTATTAGGTTTGCATGAAATATATTTTAAGAAGATGTGTGTTTCAATTCTACGCTTTATTACACACACGTTCCAAAAACTAGGTATTGGAGCATATTTTATGCTTTCTATGCCCACTCAGCTTTGTGAAAATGGGCACTGAAGCATATTTTATGCTCTCTATGCCCACTCAGCTTTGTAAAAATGGGCACTGGAGCATATTTTATGTTCTCTATGCCCACTCAGCTTTGTAAAAATGGGCACTGGAGCATATTTTATGCTCCCTATGCCCACTCAGCTTTGTAAAAATGGGCACTGGAGCATATTTTATACTCTCTATGCCCACTCAGCTCTGAAAAATGGGCACTGAAGCATATTTTATGCTCTCTATGCCCACTCAGCTTTGTGAAAATGGGCACTGGAACATATTTTATACTCTCTATGCCCACAACACCTTAAAACAAGAAAACTAACAGTTTAAGTGCGGGCGTTCTCCTCAACTAAACCCGAATTTATATGATTTGTTGATTTATTCGAATACACAAAGGGGGGACACATATTCATAAATATCCGTCACCGTCTGTATTCCACTCAACCAAAACTCGCAAAGTGTCTGTGTACACGACAATAATGAATATTAAGAGATAAATTGAAGTGGTAGGTGTTAAAGTATCGTATTCTAACTGTTTAGAAACAAAATCTAAACCGAACGTAAATAAAAATGTGAAATATTTATAACTTTCCTATAGACAAATGTATATCGGTGTGATATATTTATAACATCGAGTGAGAAATATATCACTTCACAATAGGAGGCAAAAAGATGAATAAAACAGTAACATTAACAGAAATTGTAGCAACAAAAATAGTTTATGCTCTTATCATGGTATCTTTTTATTGGATGTGGGCGAGAACAGATTGGAAAGATTATTACGTAACAATTCAGAGTGCTTTGGGTATTTTTCTGATTACATTCTTCTTTGTTCAAGCAAGTAGAATCAAGAAATATAAAAAAGAGGGCATAGATGAAATGGCTGAGCATAATTTGAAACGCTGCGATTCCATTTGTTTTAAGATTTTCCTTGCTGTAATGGTTGTTACTGCTTGGAGTTGTGCAATCATTGGACATACAAACGTAATAAGCACCGAATTTATTGGATGGGTTATTGTATTAACTATCTTGGCATTAACAATTATTCGAACTGTTATTTTTATGATTATGGATAGCAGAGGTATTTAGTATGGCTTTAGAAACAAGAATAAAAGAATATCGTGAAAAAGCAGGGTATAAACAGAGTGAATTAGCTGAAATGGTTGGCGCAAGAAGGGAGACTATCGTTCATTTAGAAAATGGGAGATATAATCCGTCATTGAAGCTTGCTATGGACATCGCAAAGGTATTTGGAGTGACGGTTGAAGATTTATTTATGTATACAGAAGAATAGAAAAGAGCTCGATAACTCTCGATTTATAAGGTTTGCAACTGCCAGTTGACAAATTTCCAAGCACACTTGGTGGTCTGTAACTGCTTAAATTGTTATGCTTTACTCACAACGATAGCTATTGAAGAGAACAAAAATCTTTGATAAAGTAAGCAATAGCGTATAAAGTTATGTAAACAAGCTACTTTATTATATGGGAAGAAAGAGAGAGGTAAAGCACATGATTTTAGCAGACAAGATTATTACATTAAGGAAGCAGCTTGGTTGGTCGCAGGAGAAGTTAGCAGGCTGGATGGGATTAGCAACCTTTTTTTGCATCATTTCTCCAATATGTTTTCTTTTATTTGGGGCACTAGGAGAAGCTGGTATTTTGCTTGCAAGCGAAGACATGGCATATGGAATGGGTGCAGCAGTTTTACTTGTATTAGTAGCAATTGGTACAGCTATATTTATTATGACAGGTATGCAACTAGAAAAGTATGAGTACATGGAAAAGGAAGAGATTAATCTTGCTTATGGAATTGAGGGTATCGTAGAGAAGAAAAAGGAAGCATTTGCACCGACTTATCGTAAGAGTATTGCGCTGTGTGCTGTGTTTTCGATTATTGGTGTGATTCCAATGATGGTTGCAGGCGGATTAAATGCCAATGATATCGTGATGGTTTCTTGCGTTGATGTTATGTTATTTTTAGTAGGTGTAGGTGCTTCACAGGCGGTAAGTGCATCTACGATTGGAGACTGTTATGATATGCTGCTTCAGCAGGGAGACTATACTGTAGAAAAGAAACTCTCTAAAAAGAGGATGTCACCGATTGCGATTGCGTACTGGTGCCTCACTACAGCAATATACGTTGGTGTAAGCCTTATTACAAATGAGTGGGAGTACACATGGATTATCTGGCCTGTGGCAGGATTGATGTATGCGGCGCTTTATGGGATTCTAAAGGCTGTGTTTGATAGAGCGAAGGATAAATAGGAAGAAAAGGTTGTTTGATTGAAATGGTCAAACAACCTTTTTGGATATAGGCAAGTAACATAAATTCGTACCCTTATATTAAGTTTTTAAAAAAATTATCCGAAAGATATAGTGTAGCGGAAGAAAAGCAAGCACGAAGCATTTGCTTTTACCCACTACACTAGCGATAAATGCAAAGCATTTAGAGCAACAAAGAACAGAAAATAAAATACCCATACAGGAGAGAAGCTATGAATATTACAATGGATACGTTTTATTCTACTCAGAATGTAGAGGGTACTGGTAGTACAATTTCATATACGGCGGCTGCTATTTCAGAGAGCGAAAGAACATGGGGTAGTGGCTGTACATTAGACATCGCTGATAAAGTTATGGAGAACAATGCTTATCAAGGTCAAGGAATGACCGCACAAGACATCATGCAGCAAGCGGAAACGACAAACGTTGACGCCCAGAAAGACTTTATGTTAGTGATGTCTAATTCTGTTTCCGGGGAGGATTTAGCCAAGATGAAGGAAGAGGGCTATGATGCCGGAAGTACAGATGTGGAAACGTATGTCAGTATCGTCGATAAGATAAAGGTTACACTGGCAAAGGCCGGAGTAAATATAGCAGGATATACGGATAATATTGATATGAGTGTTCTGCAGGAAATCACAGGAAGCGTGGTGGATGCCAATGCGCTGGTACAGCAGATGCTGAATGCAGACCTTCCGATTACACAGGAGAACATAGAGTCTGCAACAGCAGCAATTATGCAGGCAACACAGCTTGGTGAGCTGAGTGCGGATGCCATGAAGTATCTGGTATTAAATCATAAGAATGCAACCATCGGAAATGTGTATTTGGCACAGTTTTCAGCGGCAGCGACTACCAAGCAGGCGCAGGGGTATTATAGTGATGGAGCAGGCTATTATGCGAAGAAGGCAGACAGCTATAACTGGGCAAATCTGCAAAAGCAGATGAATGCCACAGTAGAAAAAGCAGGACTTGCAGAGAATGAAAATGCCTATATAAATGCCAAGTGGCTTGTAGAAATGGGAATTGAATTAAATCCTCAGAATCTGCTGGCAGTGACAGAGCTTTCAGAATTACAGCTTCCAATGGATACCAAGGAAGCCATGGAGCTTGTAGTCGAGGCTATGAAGAATGGGAAAGCTCCTATGAATACGCTTCTTACAGGAGAGGAGTCTATCGCAGAGCAGGCAGCTACATTGGTGGAGGAGACAGGTCGGATCACAGATGAAGCCATTACACAGGTCGTGACTTCGGGTTTACCTGTTAATCTAAAGAATCTGATTGCAGCACAGAAGGAAATTAATGCAAATCAAGCGACATCAGAAGAACAGCCGACCACAGTGATTACAATAGACAGCAATAGTAGTCTTCGTGAAATAGAGGCAAAGAGACAGCTTGAAGAGATTCGTCTGATGATGACAGAGGAAGCCAACAGACGAATGCTGAAGAGCGGTTATCAGATAGATACCACGGAGCTTTCAAAGCTGGTAGAGGATTTAAAGTCGGTGGAAGCCTCTATGAAGGCGGCATTGTTTAAAGGCGAAAATGAAGCAGTCAATCAGCAAAGAGCAGTGCTTTATGAGGATACACTTGCAAAGGCAAAAGCACTTGCAGGTATGCCGGCAGCAGTAATTGGAAAGGCAATCGCAGAACAAAAGCCGTTTACAATAGGTGCCTTACATGACGAGGGTGCAATACTTCAAAAGCAGTATGAAGAAGCGGGTAAGTCCTATGAAGCTCTGATGACAGAGGTTCGAGGTGACTTAGGAGATAGCATCAAGAAGGCATTTCGTAATGTAGATGATATCCTTACAGATATGAATCTGGAGCTTAACGATAGTAATCGTAGAGCAGTGAGAATCTTAGGCTATAACAGCATGGAGATTACAGAGGAGAATATCGATAAGGTAAAGGAAGCGGATAGTATGGTTGCAGGCGTCATCCGCAGAATGACACCGGCAACCACATTAGAAATGATTCGCAATCAGGCAAATCCATTGGAAATGAGTGTGGAGGAGCTTGACAATTACCTGAATCAGCAGGATAGAGACCTTGGAGCGGATGCAGAAAAGTTCTCAAGATATTTGCAAAAGCTCGACAGAAAGCATGAAATTACCGAAGAGGAAAGAGAAGCCTATATCGGTATTTACCGAATGTTCCGCCAGATTGAGAAATCAGACGGTGCGGTAATTGGAAGCTTAGTTTCCATGGGAGCAGAGCTGAACTTTAAAAACATGCTGTCAGCAGTTAGAACCAGAGCTGATAAGGGTATGAATTATACCATAGATGATGCATTTGGTGGTTTGGAGGATTTGATTCATAAGGGAACAGCCATAGACGAACAGATTATGGCAGGTTTCCAAGAGTCAAATACACAAGAGCAACCAAATGAAACAGATGAGCAGAAGCAGAAGTATTATGCAAGACTGGCAAGCGAGATTAAATCAGAGCTTTCACCGGAGGCACTAGCTTCCATAGATATCAATGCAGAGCTTACCATTGAGCAATTGGCAGACCACATGAAGAATCAGGAGCAGCCGGTTCAGGAGACAGATATTGTGAAGGAAGAGTTAAAATCCTTCCAAAAGGATATGAGCGAGGTGGCAAAGGTAGAGGATGAGGTTATTCAGGCACTAATTGATTATGAGCAGAGCGTCAGCGTGGATAATATTGAAGCGGCAAAGCTGTTGCTGATGGAAAGGGGTTCACTCTTTAAGCAGATATTCGGAAAGGTAAAGAATGAGGCTTCGGTAGAAAATGAAGAATCTATGTCAAGCAGTGTAGAAGAGGCAGCAGATGAGATGATTGACAGTCTGACGGATAAGAAGAGTGCAGGAGATGCTTATCAAACATTAGTTGCGGAGGCAACAAAGGTTGCAGAAGCAATGATGCATGAGCCGGGAACCACAGTCCTTAATATTAAGGCTGTAAAGTCTCTGTATAAGGGATTATCCTTAGCAGGAAATCTTGCAAGAGAAGAGAACTATGAGATACCAATGGAAATTGGTGGAGAATTAACATCCGTTAATCTCAAGATTTATCATAATGCAGCAAAGACCGGCAAGGTAGCGGTTACTATGGATTCTGACGTATTAGGTAAGGTAGCAGCAGAGTTTGATGTTACAGCTAAGAGTATTTCGGGAATGATTGTATATGATAAAGCTGTCTCCAAAGAAGGTTTACAACAGATAAAGAAATCGATGGAGAGTGCTTTGGGCATAAATGAACAGCAGGTATCCATAAATTTGGTACATAGTAAGAGTATTGACTTGGCAAAATTTGGCGAGGACAGAGACGTAGAAGCGGGAGAAAAGCTATCCACAAAGGAGTTATATCAGACGGCTAAGACCTATATGACGGCCTTAAAGAGCATAGGGAGGTAATGATAAATCATGAGAATTAATTACAATATTTCATCCATTATTGCAAGAAATGCATTGAATGTGAATAACACCAGACTTTCAGATTCTATCGAGAGACTGTCTAGTGGTTTGAAGATTAATCATGCATCAGATGATGCGGCAGGACTTGCAATTTCTGTAAAAATGAATGCACAGATTCGAAGCTTAGAGCAGGCAAATCGTAATGCGAATGACGGTATCTCCGTAGTAAATACAGCAGACGGTGCGATGCAGGAAGCACATGCTATCTTGCAGAGAATGAATGAGCTTGCCGTACAGTCAGCAAACGGTACAAACTCTGACGGAGACAGAGAGCAGATTCAGTTGGAGATTGACCAGTTAGTAGCCGAGCTTGACAGAATTGCAGAGACTACACAGTTCAATGAGCAGAATCTCTTGGACGGAACCTTTGCTTATAGGGGTTATACCAACTCTGAAAATGTCAAGGTAATGTCTTACAGTGATGGTGTATCTAGCGGTGTGTATATCATGGATAAGTTGGAGTACAACTATTATGAGGATACCATTAAGGATAAAGAGGCTTATTTGAATAATAGTGCAGATGCCGAGGTTACGCATGAGGAGCGTTATGAGGCATTAAGTGCAGATACCATTAAGGCTGATTTAAACTATGATGTACCGGAAGGAAGCGGCTATAAGTCATTCCCTGAGGGTGCAAAGGTTGTACTGGATGAGGAAAATGTAATCATTGAAGCAGAAAATGACTTCCAGGTAAAGATTACCATGAACAACCGAAATGCAGTAACAGGAAGCGGTGTAACCACTACAACAGAAGAGTTTTTGATTACAACAGACAGCTTCCAGAACATGGCGGTAATTGATGAAGCAACCAATGCAAAGTATAATATCAGTCGTTTGGATTTCATTACAGAGACGGATGCAACAGGTGCTGTGGTACGAGAGGAAATCAATACCGGTTCAGAGGCTTTAGGCTTAAAGGGCTTGGAAGAGGATTTTGCAGAGCTTTTTGCGCAGAAATATGATAATCAGGAAGTAACAGTTACAGATTGCAGCTTTGATGCAGGAACCAATGAAATCAGTATTGAGGTGGAAACAGAGAATGGTACAACAGAGACCTTAACCTATAAGATTTATGTACCGGAGGATATGGAAGAAAATCCTAATAATAGAGATGATAGAGATTATTATTTATATTCTCATACGGATACAAAGAAGACTACCTATACGATAGGTGATGGCAGTGATAATAACAGACTTGAGCTAGATCTTACAGGTATTGGACCTATGAGATTACAGGTAGGTGCAAATGAAGGACAGGTAATCGCGATTGAGATTCCGGCTTTAAATCCTGTATATCTGGGCGTTGATAAGCTTGATATTACAACAGAGGAGAAAGCGACAGCCGCAATTGACACCATAGGTGATGCAATTAATCAGCTTTCTACTATTCGTTCTAAGATTGGTGCGTATGCAAATCGTATTGAGCATACTATCACAAATCTTGATACTACAACAGAGAATATGACAGCAGCATATTCTCGAATTATGGATGTTGATATGGCAACTGAGATGACAGAATATTCAACGGTGCAGGTATTGGTAGAGTCTTCTACAGCAATGCTTGCCCAGGCTAACGAGAGACCACAGTCCGTATTACAGCTGTTACAGTAATGAAAAAAGATAAGCAGGTCATTAGATATTGGGGAATAGGGACCTGGAAAGGACTAAGGTTACGATATGACAACTGAAAAGAAACAGGGATTTACAAGAAGAATCACAAGTGCGAATAAAACGCAGCTGGTAGTAATCGTGTATGAGATGTTATTGGTATATCTTGAGGATGCCAAGAATGCATTCCATGCTGACGATAGAAAAGAGTTTGTTACCAATCTGAAAATGGCAAGAGAGTGCATTGGTCAGATGCGTACCACTCTGAACTTCCAGTATGAGTTGTCTAAGAATCTGTTCCAGCTGTACTGCTTTGCAGACAGAGAGCTGGCAGCAGATATGTATGGCTATAAGCTTGATAATCTGGACGTAGTCACAATGATTTTCACAAAGCTTCATGATGCCTACTACACGATTAGTAGTCAGGACGATTCACAGCCTTTGATGTCAAACATTCAGACAGTCTATGCAGGCTTTACCTATGGCAAGACCGATGTCAATGAGAATGTCGTAGGCTATGACGCAAAACGGGGGTATTTTGCGTAGGTTTTAAAATTAAATAGGGGTATAGGGAATCCTCCAAGGCTTTGCGCTTTGGAGGTTTTTTGCTGTTCGCAACAAAAAAGATTCATTTCACGACATAAATATTGTAATGAGGTTTGCATAAGCTATAATCTACTCATACAAAAAAACGATTTTATGGAAGAGGAGTTAGTATGAGAGCAGAAGAAATATCAAAAACAAAAGAATTTTATTGGGTGTCATTGATTGTAGTTGTTGCGTTATGGATATCAGCAATCGTGTTTACGAAATGTGACTTATTCGGTGTTATACCTAGGATATTTAGTTGGGCGTTTATTCCTGTATTGTTTGGTTATATCAGTAATTACAAGGGTGTAATCAAAAGAGGCAAAATCTTTGATTCTATGGTTAATTTCTATGCTGTGAATATCGTATTAAGCTTGTCATATATAGTGTGTATCGCATTTTTATTTGGCAGATATGTAATGCAGATGATTTGTTAGTATGGGATAAGAAAAGGGAATAGTATTTAGTATTGTGTCTTGTAAAGGGTATTCTAATAGTAGTGGTTTTGTACACCCTGATTGTTTATGTAGTAAAAACTCGTCTAAGATAAATCCAGAGGAAAATATTATGTGGAAATCAGATGATGTGGATAAAGAAGTATTGGAGGCTGTGAATTTATTACACAATTTCCTATCAATATTTCACTTCATAAATTTAGCCATTATACCCTATCGGTAAATATTTCTTTGGAATTCTTAAACTATAAAATAAATTTCCATAAATCGAACCATCATAGGAAATCATTTCTATATAAATTATTTTTTCCACTCCATCTGTTAACGCATAAATTAAGCCATTTTTTTTATTCGTTTCTAAAGCAACAACCGAATATGGTTCTTGAAATCCTGTAATATCATAAACACTTAAATCATCTTTCCTAAACTTTGACTCTAAACGTTCTATTTCTTTATCATACATCTCTTTATTATAGTTCACTTCCAAACACATAAGCCATCTAGCACCGTCTAAGAACCTCGGTTTATGCCAAGCTACTACATAATCTTTAACCTCTATCTCCGAACTAATACTTGATGGAAAAATTTCTTCATTAATTCCAATTTTAGTGTATTCATATTCACCTAAATTTTTACTTAAGTATTTCTCATAGTTTGCAATATTTCTGTCTACCTTTGTTGGTGGAAACATTAAAAATATCAAAACAATGCACAAAACACATAAACCAATAACAATTACTTTCTTCATTATTCTACTTTTCATACTTCTCCTTATAGTAGGGTAGCATCACTATACTGCTCTCTCACGTAATCATATAACTTTTTAATTGCGTAATTATCCAAAACATAATATATATCTATTCACTTCATATTTTATCTAGTTTACATAATTAAGATACTCTTATTTCTTTACTAATTCAATGCTAAAGTAACGAACGGTCACTTTTATATCATGAACGGTCAATCCTCTCGCATGAGGTACTCCTTATACCTTGCTTCGAACTCCTTCTTAAGCCGTCTAGCCAGTGGAACTGATATACCATTCTTGGGAACCACTGTATTTCCTATCGTTATTACATATCTCAAATTTACGATATAACTTTTATGAATACGCTCAAAATCCTGATTTTTTATTTCTTGCTCCCACTCTCCCAGACTTTTATCCGAAAACAATCCTTTCCTAATCTACTTCAACAACAGTGTATCTTCCCTCTGCTATTTCTAGATACATGTGCTGATTGGTAGTTAAAACATCTCTTTTCCATGACATGAATCAAGAACTTAAGTGGTCTGGATTGCACATAAAACGAATACAGCAGAGGCAGTACGAAAAACTATTGGAATACAAAGAAAAAGTTGAAATTTGTGGACCTGAACGCAACAGCTATTCCAAAACAGACCATTCAGCTACTTTTATGAGGATGCAAACAGACTATATGGGAAACGACCAGCTGCTTCCTGCTTACAATGTACAGGTTGGTGTGGCAGATGAATTCATTGCTGTAGTAGATGTCAATCAGTATCGTTCAGATATGGATTGCTTAAAGAAGGAAAAACAAAAATAACAGTAACTTGTGAAAGTGTATCGGAGAGCTTTGAATTAATAGTAAAGAAAGTACAAAAAACAGAAATTGAAGTTAAAGAACTAGATTTAGATGAGCAAAATAATAATACAAAGCTAGAAAAGGAAAAGGTCCTTACAATCAGAGGAGAAGATTATATCATTTATTTGAATGGCAAAGATATTGTTAATTTTGAAAATGAATTGGAAACAGAGCTTTTATTTTTAGATGAAAAATATTTGTATCTTTACAATAAAGAAAAGGAAAAATATCAGCAGATACAATCCAAAGATGTTTCTTTATTGTGTGTGGATACAACAGGAAAGTATTTGGTAACGAATAAGAAACAGTCAGGCATACAGATAAATATGGTATTTGTTGTAGAGGGATGTGTGGCATTGCTTATTGGTAGTAGTGTGTATATGGGGGTGAAGAAGAGATATTGGTTTTGGTAAGTTTATATGTTAAGAGAGGATATTTTCTGGAAGTCAGATGATAAAGATAAAGAAGAAGTATTGGAGGCTGTCAGTTGACAGCCTCTATTTGGTCTAGGGAAAAGTATGCATTTCACGACAAAAAACTGCATTCTACGAAATGTTTATTGACAGAAAGGTTACATAAATCTATAAATTTAAGGTATGTGAGCACACTTTTTGTTTAATCTAAGTGATGTTTACTCCAATATTTTACCTGTTTACTCTGATAGTGCTGTTTTTATGGAGGAATGATATAGAGTGTAAATATGTTTGGTTAAATAATGATTATCAAATTTTGGACGTTCATGTTTATTTTTATGCTTTTTAAGACTAATTTATATTTGGAGTATTCAAAGCATTATACTAGGTTTAGTAATCATAAAAGGTAATACTTTAATATGGTGCAATCATAGACAAAACAGATAGGAATAAGAGTATATATTTTTTAATCAGAAATACAAATAAAGGGGATTTTATGTATTATAAAGGGGAATTATTGATTTGGAATATTACATTAAGATAGAATGAAAAATATATTTTTTTACGAGGTAACGAGAGATGAAATATTACTGTGTCAGACAACATGACATAACAGATTGCGGTGCTGCTTGTCTTGCAACCATATCAAAGCAGAACGGATATAGGATTAGTATCTCAAAGATTCGTGAGATAGCGGGAACGGACAAGCAGGGAACAAATGCATATGGAGTTATCAAGGCGGCAGAAGCCCTTGGCTTCTCAGCCAAGGGCGTAAAGGGTAATCAGGAAGCGTTTTTCTCAGAGTTTCCTCTGCCTTGTATCGCTCATGTAGTGGTGGATGGTTCCCTGATGCACTATGTGGTCATACATAAGATTACCAAGAAACAGGTTATCATAGCGGATCCCGGACGTGGCATTGTGAAGCTAACACCACAGGAGTTTTTCGAAGAGGTTCACGAGGAGAATAAGCCGCCAAAGTATCAGTGGACAGGCGTGCTTATTCTGTTGGTGAAGAATGAGACCTTTGAAAAGGGTAATGATACCAAAGGTTTATTTGAGAGATTTATACATTTATTAATCCCACAGAAAAAAATGCTGCTGCATATTTTTGTAGCATCTTTAGTTTATACAGTGCTTGGTATATTGGGAGCATTTTATTATCAGGCGTTATTGGATGATATCCTACCGGATGGATTAAGACAGACGTTGATTACATTGTCGATAGGCGTCATTTTACTGAATATCTTTAAGGTATTGCTGAATGCGTTCCGTTCCCATTTATTGCTGTATCTAAGCCAGAAGCTGGATATTGCACTATTGTTGGGATATTACAGGCATGTATTGCAGCTTCCGATGAATTTCTTCGGTACAAGAAAGGTTGGAGAGATTGTATCGCGTTTTAATGATGCATCTAAGGTAAGAGATGCTATTTCAGGAGCAACACTTACCATTATGATTGACACACTGATGGCGATTGCCGGAGCAATTATTCTGTATACGCAGAATTCCATGATGTTTGGTATTGCTGTAATTATTGTGGCGCTTTATGCAGTAATCGTTACCACCTTTAATAAGCAGTATAAAAAGCTGAATGAGCGTTCAATGGAGGATAATGCACAGCTTACCTCTTATCTGGTGGAGTCCTTGAATGGTATTCAGACCATTAAGGCATACAATGCAGAGAGAAGAGCAGACAGGGAGACTGAGAAGCGCTTTGTTAAGCTGTTAAAGAGTATCTTTAACCTTAGCTGGGTAGGTAATCTGCAGGCATCCCTAAAGGGAACAATTGAGTTAATCGGAGGCGTAGTGATTCTCTGGGTTGGTGCAGCATCCGTACTGAATGGAAATATGACTATCGGACAGCTGATAACGTTTAACTCATTGCTAGGGTATTTCCTTGACCCTGTTAAGAATCTGATTAATCTTCAGCCGCAGATGCAGACGGCAGTGGTTGCTGCTGAGCGTTTGGGTGAAATTCTTGACTTAGAGGCAGAGAAGGACGAGCGTGAGCAGAATAAGCTGGCACCTGAGCGACTGGACGGAGATATTGAGTTTAGGAACGTGAAGTTTCGATATGGTACAAGAAGACTTGTACTGGATAACGTTGACTGCACGATTCGCAAGGGACAGAAGGTAGCCTTTGTGGGAGAGAGCGGTTCGGGTAAGACGACATTGACAAAGCTGTTATTACATTTATATGCACCTGAGGAGGGCAGCATCTTAATTAATGGTAATAACATTGAAGATATACAGATGGAAACATTAAGAGAGAGGATTGCATACATTTCACAGGAGACCTTCCTATTTAGTGGAACAATCATGGAAAACCTTACATTGGGCGTAGATGATGTGACTGTGGATGATGTGATTGAGGCTTGTAAGCTGGCACAGGCACATGATTTTATTAATGATTTGCCACTTCGTTATGAGACGATGCTGGAGGAGAACGGTGCGAATCTTTCGGGAGGTCAAAGACAGCGTCTTGCCATAGCCAGAGCGATGCTGAAAAAGCCGGATATTCTGATATTGGACGAGGCAACCAGTAATCTGGATGCCCTGACAGAGAGAGCGTTGGATAAGACGATACAGGAGTACTGTAAGGATATGACTACGATATTCATTGCACACAGACTCAGTACGATTAAGGACTGTGACCAAATCTTCGTGATGGAAAAGGGAGAGATTATCGAGTCAGGTACACATGAGGAATTAAAACTGATGGGCGGTAAATATGCAATGCTTGCATCGCAGCAGTCATTGGAAAAGGAGGATGCGGCGTGAAACCGATTATCTTGGATATGAACGAGATGTCAGACAGCAGAGAGGTCTACGAGTCAAGACCACATCCGTTCTTTGTAATTTTTATATATATGCTACTAATCATGCTTGCGGTAGCTATTGTCTGGGCAGCCTGCTTTAAACTGGATGTTGTGGTAAAGGGAATGGGGCTGGTGGCCTCAAGGGAGGCGGCTTCTGTAGTGACGAATACATATTCCGGTGCGATTACGGAGTGTTATATTACAGATGGTCAGACGGTTTCCAAGGGAGATATTCTGTATGAGGTAGAGGCTACGGATTTAAACCTACAGATGGATACTTACGCAGAGCAGCAGACAGAGGTAGGTAACCGCATTGAAATGATGGAGGCGTATCTGACATGGCTGTCAGATAATAGTGTTGATTTAAGTTCTTATGCAGCAAATCCATATTTTTCAGAATATGCGGCAAGACAGCAGGTGGTAACACTACAGATGGAACTTGCACAGACAGAGTATGATTCTCAAAGAGAAGCCTATGATGCGAAATTGGCAGCAGGAAGCAGCATGATTGAGTATTACGAGAGTGAGATTAATAAATTAAATCTTCTGTCAGTAGGAATCAGAACAAGACAGAATACCTTCGAGGAGACGGATTCTTATTATTATGCGAAGCTCAACAGCTATATCACGCAGTACAATAATACGGTTGCACAGTACGATGCGACGTTGAAGACCTTGCAGAAGGAGCTGGATGAAGCTAAGAAGGAAGTGGAGCAGGCAGATAAAGAGATAAAGGCGGCAGATGAAACGATTGCACAGGCAAACAGGGAAATTAGTGCTGCAAGGGAGAGAATCGCAGCCATAGATGCGGTTATCGAAGTAAAGGAAATAGAACAGAGTGCAGAGGCTGTAGTGGAAGAGGTAAAAACGATTGATACCTCTGCGGATGAAGCTTTGATTGTAAAGAAGCAGGAGGAGATTGCTACTGCACAGAATAAGAAGACTTTGGCACAGGCGCAGAAAGCATCACAGGAAGCAATCGTGCAGTCAAAGAAGGATGCTATTTCAACGACGACTTTACAGAAGAACACAGCACTTACCAATCTTGAAACAGAGACAATCGCAGGCGTGGAGGCATCCATTATCAGCTATCAGCAGAATATTTTATCAACCAACGGGACACAGGCTGAGCTAATGACGACAAAGAGTAATATCACAGAGCAGGGCGTAGCAAACAATACAGAGAATCTGATTCAAAGTGAGCTTCAGAGTGTTTCTGCTGAGCTTAGCAGTATGAGAACAACCTATAAGGAATTAAAAACCAAAATCACAGAGCTGGAAAATGGTCTTACAAAGACAGTGGTAAAAGCACCTACGGATGGTGTTGTGAATTTGCAGAATGAATTGGTAGTTGGAAATTATCTGTCAGCCGGAAAGGAAGTCATGACTCTGATTCCGTGTGAAGAGGACGGATATATTGTAAAGTCCTATATCAACAATCAGGACATTGCAAAGGTTCAGAATGATATGTCTGTAAAGTATGAGGTAGCGGCGTATCCATCCAGTGAATACGGCAGTATGACGGGTGAGGTAGAGTTTGTATCGGCTGATTTAAAGGCAAACAGTGAGGATGGAAGTGCGTATTATGTTGTGGAAACGTCTATTGACAGTACTAATCTCTATAACAAAAACGGTGATAAGATGGATTTAAAGGTCGGTATGCAGTGCGAAACAAAGATTATTGTAGAGCAGAAGAGTGTACTGAAGATGTTGCTGCAGAAGATAAATTTTTGGGACTAGAAATAAATAAGTATATAATATTTTAGAGAGGGATTATTATAAATGCAGATTTCGCTATTCAATGATTGGAGAAAGAATGTAGTACAAAGTGGAAAAATAGAGAAACTAATAGCAGAAGGAAGATATACAGTTGTGGATGTGGAAGGTGAAGAAGTTTTTTCGGATAAAAGCATAGGAGAATGGGAGAAAGCATTAAAAGACCAAGATTTTGTGCGTATTCATAAAAGTTATATCGTTAATTTGAGATATGTAATAAAGATTGGGAATACAGTGATTCTCAAAGATGGTACAATAGTTCCGCTGGCGAGAAGACGTAAGAAGGAGTTTGAAGAAAGGTATAGGGAGTATCTTATGCGAGAGAAATAACCGTTCATGACATAAAAGTGACCGCTTATTACAAAAATCGACCGTTCGTTACTTTTTTCTTGTAATCATAATGTATATAGTGCTACAGTGAGCATGAGAATTTAACAGAAATTCGCGAATGATTTAGATTCTTCAGAAAGAAAATTAATTTAGGAGATGACTAAAAATGATAAGATTAAGTGAAGAAACTTTAAATACTAATAAGTTTGTTGGATTGACAGAAGAATGTCAGTTAGCAATCAATGGTGGATGTACAAGTAAAAATGAGCCTACGCTCGTAGAAACAATTTTACATGAATTAGGTAATGCGATAGGGGCTGATAATGGGGAAATTCATATCCCTTCATTGTGTTACTATTGTCGAAAATATTATGGTTATAAATAATAACTATATTTAGATAATTAATGGAAATATTTCTTAGAAAGATTTTAGAATCAAGGTTGTTTAAACCTTGATTCTATTTCAATGAATTTGTTTTTTGGTGAAGGACAAGAAAGATATGAGAGCTGAAAAGAGAAGCTTACTGATAAAAATAATTGTATTATTTATTTTTTCGAAAATAATGATAAATATAGATGCATATTTGGCATATAAGCTTGAGTATGAGATATGGGAAAAAATTCCAATTAGGATTTTTTTATCAATAGTTGTGCTGAGGTTTGTCTATAAAAGTATAGATAAAAATGTTTTTGTGTGGTCTTGGAAGAAATGTGGTTATGCGCTAACGAGGCTTAGTCCGCAATTTTTTTTGAGTATTTTGTTAAGTATATTACTAGTAATATTTAGTTTAAGCGAGCATACTATGAACATCCAGGCAGTAATTTTGCCAGCAGTAGGCTATATTATACTTGCGTTGGTTGTTAGTCTGTATGAAGAAGGATTGTATCGAGGAATTATCACTGGTGGATTGCAAAGAATGGTTCCTCAAAATAGAAAAGGTGTTATTTTGACCGTGTTACTAAGTGGTGCTGTCTTTGGAGTAGTTCATATAACATCATATTTTCATGTAATAAGATATAACCCAAGTATAGTGCTGTTTGAAATGTTTACGAAATTTTTGCAGATAGGTAGTACGGGAGTGTTATTTGCAGCTGTATATTTAAAGACTAAAAATATATGGGGTGGTATAGTAGTACATTTTCTTTGGGATGTAATTCCATTTTTGGCTAGTTTAACAGTGCCACAGAGTTATGGATATGTGGCAGCGAATGGAGATGTTCATGTGCATATGACTAAGGAACAGATTGTTATTCGCATTATTAGTACATCGATTCTTTTTGCTGTGAATATATTGATTGCATGGAGAATTATCAAGAATATGTATAAGGGTAGTGAAGAAGTTACCAAGAAGGAAATAATAAGATGAGAATAAAGACAATAAGTGATATGGGATTATATATACTATACATAGTGGATATTAACAATAGTATTGTAATCAACAAAGAAATATATGAAAGATTAACAGGTTTAGATGAAATAAGTGAAGATGATTTTTTGGAAATTGTTCATTTATTGTATCCTAATGAAATAGAAAAATTCGAAAGAATTTTGTATAGCAGAAAGGCTGTACAGGAAAATCAGGAAAGAGTAAATCAAGAAGGTTATGATATATTAGCTGGAAAGAGCAATTTTACATTATGTATACACGCGACAAGAAGATGCAATTTACAATGTAAATATTGTTTTGGTGCAGAAGACTATTTGCCCAAACAAGAAATTTCAGTAGAGATGGCAAAGAAAGCAATTGACTATATAGTTTATGATTATGGAAAAACTGCCAAAATGTATACCATTGATTTAGCAGGGTCAGGAGAACCATTACTTAGATTTGATTTTATCAAAGAGATAGAAGAGCATTGTAGTAAAATAAGAAATGAATTAGGCAAGAAAATTATTATTACATTTCCTACCAATGCAACCTTGTTAGGAAATGAACATATTGAATATATGAATCAACATCCGGATATCTTATATGGAATCAGTTTAGATGGTGATGAGCAATGTAATTGCAATAGAGTTTATGCAAATAAAAGACCTTCTTTTCAAGATGTGTTAAGAGGAGTAGACATTACTGTGAATGAACATTGTGGATTTGCAGTAACTGTTACGCAGAATAATGAAAGAATAGATGAAGTGTATGACTACATCTATTCACTGAAAACAGGTGATGCGATTAGCGCACACTTGGTAAGGGATTTTAGTGATTCGGAAACTTCTTTATATAAAGTTGATATAGATAAATTGATAGAGGCTTATAGAAGATTAACAGATAAATTTATCCAAAAGATGCAAGATGGAGATTATGAATATGTCAAACCGATTTTAAATGGTGATGACATATATGGAAGTTATATCTTATTGGCGGTTCAAAAAGGATTGATTGCAAATAGCCGATGCGATGCGGGGCGAAATAGAATGGCAGTTGATGCAAATGGTGATTTATTTGCATGTTCCGTTATGAATGGAAATTCAGATTTCTGTTTAGGAAATGTAGTAACTGGAGTTGACCTAAGTAAAAGAGAAAAATTTGTAAAGAATAATGTTATAGAATCAATAAAGTGTAGAAGTTGTTGGTGTCAAAATATATGTCGTGGAGAATGCATGACGATATCTTACATGACATCAGGAGAGCTATATAATCCTAACGAGTATATGTGTCAGATTAAGCAAAAACTAATAGAATTGGCAATTTCATTTGTAGAGTATGTAAAAAGAAATATTCCAGATGGATATATGAAGTTAGTGAAGCATATAGTAACGACAAAAAATAATTATCAGACTAATTCTGCAGTATGGGCAGCAGTAAATTGTCTAAAGGAGTTCAAATCAGATGTGACATATAGAGAAGTAGCTTCTGTATTAGAGAATTACCAAAGAGAGCAGAAAGAGAGTGTGCAGGTTGGTACAAGTATTCAAGCTATGGAAACATTCTTAAAACAATATAATCAGGAGTTTGCTGCTGTGCAAATAAGCTGTTTGGAAGATTTAAAAGATATAGAAGATACTTTGATATGTTGTATACGTGGTGGTAATGGAGATAATGAATATTGTTTAGTGAAAAAAAATAATGATGGTTCATACATACTTTATTCATTAGAAACTTCTTTAAATTATTTCCAACTTACGGATGAACTTATAAAAAGAGGTATCAATATTTTTATTGGACCTTTTGAAAAAATGATAAAAGAAACACATTAAGAGAATTTTCGCGGGATAAAGAAATTGAAGAAAATGAAAAAAAACACAATAATCGGGATAATCCTCAGTCTCACATTCTTTAGCCTGATGATATATATATTTCGATTTCAAATCTCAGTATTTCTAGGAGATATATTTTATAAAAACTACAAATTAGACCAGCTTACCGTAGAAGAAAAATTAGAGGATTTTGAAGCGTTCTATGAAGTAATTGTAACATCAGTACCATATCTGGATGATATAAAGGAACTGTATGGATTAGATTTCGTAGCAAGGAAAGAATACTATAGGAACGAAATCATGGAAACAAAGAATAATATAGAATTCTATTATGTAATGAAAGCCATTTCTAAGGATTTGGTTAGTTTTCATACAGACGTATGCTTTCCCAACTACGGTAATCTGAGTGGTCTTTCTTGTCATCATTCCAAGGAAACGCTGTCAAGAATGGGAATGGAATATAAGATAAATGCTTGGTATGAAGAAATTGGAGACTATGTATTAGCGCATAAGGATGTAGGCTTTATCGATTCCATTTATATGGATGGAAAGTATATTATACAGGAATACGATTTGTCAGAAAATGCAAAGGAAATGGCTTTTGGAGAATTGGTTTCCATAGATGGTGTTCCTATTGATGAGTATGTTGTTGAAAATATTATGATGTATGCATTACATTATGATTCTTTATTAGATAAGCCATATCGTGAATGTTACACCTTGAATGATAGTGTAGGTGAGAAGGTTCATGTAGTTTGGAAGGATTCAGACGGTAATGAGAGGGAATGCGATTTGTTCTGGGATATGGGAATGGAAATTTCCCGTGGCTATGGCTATCATTTTTATAATGATGTAGTAGAGAATGAGGGAACAGTATATAGCAACTATTATACATACACAGATGACATCAATCAGTTGGAATATATCAAGATTGATAATATGCAAAATGCAGAAGGAAATGAGATTAAGAACTATTTACAGAATACAAAGTACAATAAGGTTGTAATTGATTTAAGAGATAACTATGGCGGTTTATCAGGGTATGCACAATCATACATATATCCTGCGCTGTATGCAGAGGATTATGAAGATAACTATCAATTTTATATGAGGGATTCACGTTCAAACCGTGCAATGATTGGCAAATGGACATTAAAGCTGATGTTTGGAGAGGAGAAGAAGGGAGATGATTACTACTATTCTTCCCATAGGGCATATCGCGGTGAACAGACAAAGGACAAAGAGGTTTGGTATTTGGTGGGGCCTGGAACAGGTTCGGCAGCAGATGATTATATTGACTTTATAAAGAAAAATCAGCTAGGTACCATTGTGGGTAAGAATACAGGAGGAGAAGGTAAAGGAGCAGGCTATATTTGTAATTCCCTTCCTAATTCTTCGTTAATATATATTTATTATCCAACAAAGCCTGTGCGGGAAAATGACCAGAATGTATGTCTTGGAACAAAGCCTGATATATATGTAAATCAGACCGTAGAGGAATATAAAATATATGAAAAGCTTTGCCAAGAAGGCAATTGGACTGAGTATACCAGTAAATTGCAATATGATACGATTTTAAAGTATGTGGTTAATCAATAAATATGAGGATACAATATGAAGAATAAACTATTACAAAACCCAATATTTATATGCGCATTTACTATGCTAATTTATTTAGCATGTACTCCCATCATGAACCTAGGAGACGACAAAGTTGGTATGATTCCCATGCGTGCTATTTTGGGTGGAAGCTTTGCGTTAATCATGTATACGGTTGCAGGGAAAGGCTTCTTTCGTTCAAAGATAAATATGGATATTCCAACCATATTTGCCACGATGATGTTTCTTAGTTTTTCGGTTTCTCTATGGATTGTTTTATATCAAGAGTCGACCAAGGTTTTAAAAAGTGGATGGGAATCAAAGGTTTTAATATCACTTATATTAATGTTGTGTGTTGGGATTATGGAAGAATTCATGTGTAGAGCAATTTTCTTAAATGGATTTAGAAAAATGTTTACAAAGAGCAAAAAGGGCTTGTATGGTGCGGTTTTCTTGAGTAGCCTGATATTTGGAGCATTGCATTATTCGTACTACCATTCATTTTTAGATATTAATAATGGAGATAACATAAAAGCATTTTTGTGTATTGTTATAAAAATTTTAGTTACAACAGGTATAGGAGTATTTTTTGCAACAATATACTTGAAAACTAATAGTATTTGGTATTGTGTCATTTTGCATGGCTTACATGACTTTATGTTAGATACGAATAATATCTGGATTTATTTATATAGGTCACATTCAGTGTTAGCTTATCAAAAGCAGGAATCATTTCCGTTGATTGTAGAGTGTATTTTGTATGTAGTAGCTATATGTACAATTATTGTATATATAGTAAAAACGCTTCCTAAGATAAATCCAGAGAAAAATATAATGTGGAAATCAGATGATAAAGATGAGGAAGCATTGGAGGCTGTCAGTTGACAGCCTCCATTTCATATACACTCTATTCCGCCTCCAGTAACATCGTAGACGCCATCGGCGTTGGAACGGGAATGGTAGCATACTTTTCTTCGTAGCAGGGTGTTACAATTTCCATAAGCTCTGCCTGATGAATCAGGAAGCGGTAACGCTTAAGCGTTGCATTCACTTCATAGATGTAACAGTCGATGAGGTCAGGGTCTGTTGCATTGTCTAAGCCGGAGTAGGCAATATCTAAAGCCTCCATGGTTTTCTTAATATCTGCCAAAAGCATATCTCTAGGGGTAAGTACTTCCTCTTCGTTTGGGGTGGTGCCTGCTTTCGTAGAAAATAAATTTTCCGGAAATAAATTTCTAAGACTAAAATATGTTTTCATATTCTGATACCTTTCTGTGATTTTCTATTCAAAAGAAATATTTGCCATTGATGATTTTGGTAATAGTATAGTCCCCTTATTTCCAATTTATTCATATTGAGAAGAGGTTGTTCCATAAAAATAGTGAATGTTGACATAACCTGAAAAAACCGAGCATTTTGAGGGGTTGAAATGTAAAAATCACGAGTTTTTACATTTCGAGTAGCTTTTTGAGAGTGGATTCGTATAATGAGAAATCGTAACGAGGACAACAAATCCAAGGACGAAAGGACAGAGCGAAATGTTTATTTTAATATGTGTATTATTGATAGCGGTAATTGTGGATATCACTTCGTATAGGATTCCTAATATGTGTATAGTGGCGGGAATTTTGATGGGATTTATCAGAGCATTTTCTATTGGAGGTATGGGAGCACTACTTAAAGCAGCAGGACTTATGCTGATAGTATTTGCCATAGGTTATCCTCTTTGGCTGATGCGGGGAATTGGTGCAGGAGATATTAAGCTTCTCATGGTGATTGCGTGTTTCTTGCCGAAGGATGAGCTAAGGGTATGTGTGGTTGTAACGATACTGATTGCAGGAGTGATAGCAGGTTTCAAGATGCTTCTTTACAGAGAAAGCAGAGAGCGTCTTTGGTATTTGCTTCGTTATCTTCGCAAGCTGATATGGTGTCAGGCAGCAGATACCTATGCGGTAAATAAGACGGATAAAAGATGTGTGATTCGTTTGTCTGTGCCAATGCTTTGCAGTGTGCTGTTATTGGTAGGAGGGATTCTGTGATGAAGGATAAGCTCTTTGTAATATGTGACTCGGATGAGGCGTATCTGTCTGGCTTACAAAATTATTTGGAGAGAAAGAAGCTTGTGGATTTTCAAATAAAGGGATTTCATAGCATAGAGCAGCTAAAGGCGTTTTGTTCTAGCAAGACCATTGAGATTTTACTGGTAAATGAAGCATTTTGTGAAGAAATAGATGAGGCATTACAGGTGAGAAAGCTGTTTGTGTTGCAGGAAGATAAGGCAGGAGAGAGCAAGGAGTATAAGGAAAATACGTGTTTCTTTTTATACAAATATCAGTCTGTGGAGAGAATGCTGAGCAGTGTATTAGACAGCTATGCCAGGGATGGTGAAAGCAGCTGTAAGCTACATAGAGACAGTAAGGAGACCAGACTCATTACCTTCTATTCGCCGGATGGGCAGAGTAATCAGACCTTGGCAGCATTGGCAGCAGGACAGGTGCTTAGTGAGCAAAAGAAGGTATTGTATTTGAATTTATTACCCTTTAGTGGTTTAGAAGGAGTATTTCAGACAGAATTTACAACAGACCTTTCAGATTTTATCTATTTTGCGATGAAGCATTCCGAGCGGCTGTTATATAAGCTGGAGGCTATGAAGAAAAATGTATCGGGAATGGATTATATTCCATCTATTAGAAATCCAAAGGATTTACTTCAAATAGATGAGCAGCAATGGGAGAGGATATTGGAGGCTTTGCTTTATGTGGGTGAATATCAGGAGGTCATAATTGAAGTAACAGATGCCTGTCGAGGATTAGATAAGATACTGGATAGGAGCGACAGGATTTTTACGGTGCATGGTGAGTCAGAACTAGCCATGTCAAGGCTTGCGGAGTACAAAGCATTTTGTGTAAATGCAGGCAGAACAGATATCTTGGAAAAGACGAGCTTTATTCCAGAACCTTTGTTATGGAGAGAACAAAGCTATGATTATGAGGAGCTTTTGCTAGGACATCCCGGACAATATATGAAAGGAATATTAATGAAAGATGGAATCATGTAAGACAGCAGACCGTTATATGAGCTGTAGAGAAGAGATGAATCAACAGTTGATGAGGGAAATAGATTTATCCAGAGAGATTTCAGATGAAGAAATGCTGGATTTGATAGATGATATGGTAATAACCGGCGGAAGGCAATATGGACTAACACTATTAGAGCGTCAGCAGATGGCAAGGGAGCTGTTCTATGCAATTCGTAGATTGGATATTCTACAGGAACTAATAGAGGATGAGGATATTACGGAGATTATGATTAATGGCATGGGGTATATTTTCATAGAGAAGAAGGGCCATATGCTGCCATGGGAGAAGCAGTTTTCATCGAAGGAAAAGCTGGAGGATGTCATTCAGCAGATTGTTTCTAAGTGTAACCGTGTGGTAAATGAGGCGTCTCCTATTGTAGATGCCAGACTTGAAAATGGTGCCAGAGTGAATATCGTACTTGCACCTGTGGCGCTAAACGGACCGATTGTGACAATTCGTAAGTTTCCGAAAGAGCCGATTGGTATGGAGGATTTGATAAGCTTTGGAACGCTCACAACAGAAGTATCGCAATTTTTAGAAAAGCTGGTAATTGCAGGCTACAACATCATGGTAAGCGGAGGTACAGGCTCCGGTAAAACGACATTTCTAAATGCATTATCGCAATATATTCCCAAGACAGAAAGAATTATTACTATCGAGGATTCGGCAGAGCTGCAGCTGCAAGGCATAGAAAATCTGGTAAGACTGGAAACCAGAAATGCCAATGCCGAGGGAACAAAGGAAATCAATATCAGAGATTTGATTAAAGCCTCTCTTCGAATGAGACCGGACAGGATTATTGTCGGTGAGGTAAGAGGGGGTGAGGCATTTGATATGCTTCAGGCATTGAATACAGGGCATGACGGTTCACTAAGCACAGGACATGCCAATTCGGCAAAGGATATGCTTTCCAGATTAGAGACTATGGCACTTATGGGAATGGAGCTGCCGCTATCTGCAATTCGTCGTCAAATTGCATCGGGGGTGGATATTATCGTACATCTTGGCAGACTTAGAGACAAATCCAGAAGAGTATTGGAAATTGTGGAAGTAGTGGGAATGGAGCAGGACGAGATAGTCATTCAGCCGCTGTATTGCTTTCGGGAAGAGGGAGAGCAGGAGGGCAGGATACAGGGAAGCCTTGTAAAGGTAAATGAGCTGTTACATCGAGAAAAGCTGATGGCAGCAGGGCTTGGGGGGACAGAGTATAAGTAAGTGAGGCGGTGAGTAAATGAAGGATGTTATAAAACATAGAGATGTTAACAAAAATAATAACACTAACAAAAAACATAATAATATTAACAAAATAAATTACATTAACAAAAATTATGATAATACTAACATAAAAAGTTTTATTAACAAAAATATAAGCAAGTATACTAACAAAATTAATTACATTAACAAAAATGCTAAGAAAAAGTATTCTATAAAACAGGATATTGTATATGATTTCACGAGAAAGGAGCTTGCTTGGAATATTGCGAAAAATTGTCTGTGGATTGGAATGGTAAGCATATTGTTTTATCAATGTGCAATTGCTTTTGTTCTCATGCAGCCCTTACAGCTTTTTATGCTGGAAAGGCAAAGGCAGGCTGCATATAAGCAACAGAAAAAGGCGATATCCAAGGAATTTCGCGAGGTTATTTTGTCAGTGTCGGCAAATTTGCAAGCTGGTTATTCTGTGGAAAATGCTTTTTGTGAGTCTTATTATGATGTCGAAATGCTCTTTGGTAAGGAAAGCTATATGGCAAAGGCACTGGTACGTTTACGGGGAAGGCTTAAGAATAATCAGCCCTTGGAAATGATTCTTTTGGAGCTTGCAGAGGAAACGCAGGTGGAGGATATTAGAGAGTTTGCAGATATTTTTAGTATTGCGAAGCGCAGCGGTGGAGATATGAGAGGGATTATAAGTAATACAGCAGGAATTATAGGTGACAAGATTGAGGTTTCTAAAGAGATTGATACGGTAATGGCAGAGAAACAGTTAGAACAGAAGATTATGCGTATGATTCCCTTTGCGATGATTGGTTACATATCTATCACATCGAATGGTTATTTTGACAGCCTATATCACAATGTATTTGGCATATTGATTATGACGGTGTGTCTGACGCTGTACGGTGTGGCTTGTATGGTATCCGATAAGATATTGAATATTGAGGTTTAAGTATGAAAGAGTTATGTAGGAGGATTGCAGAAGGTATTTATCGGAGGCTTTCTGTTAAAGGAAATAAATATTATCAGTTGCTACATGATACACAGGTTTATCAGGATATGAAGCTGCTAGATCCTGGGGGAACAAATAAGGATAAGCATAGAGACTATGTGATAGAGAAACTGACTCTTTGCGTCATGCTTCTGCTGGTGGGTATGGTATTGTCGATATTGTTTATGGTGCAGGATGTAAGCGAAAAGTGGGTAGATGATAATGCACTATATCGTAATCAATATGGCGCAGGGACTAAGAGTGTAGAGTTGATTGCACATACAGCGGATGAAGAAATTATGCTGACTGTTGAGCTTGGAGAACGGGAATATACGATGGAAGAGCTATTGGATATGGAGGAGAATTTTTACAGAGCTCTTACCGATAGCTTTTTGGGAGAGAATGAGTCGCAGGATGCAATTAGCTATGATTTGAATCTGGTTACGGCAATAGATGGGTATCCCTTTCAGATAGGATGGCTGTTGGAGGAGACTGAGTACATGGATAGTACGGGGCATTTGCTAAAGGATATTGTAGAAGAGCCGGTGATAGAGGAGATGATTGCGGATGTTAGCTGTGGAGAATATCAAAGATATTATTCCTTTGCTGTCTGTATTCAAAGCAGAACTATCCCTATTAGTATGGAAGAGAACCTGACAAAGGAGCTTCTAAAAACAGAAGCGGCATCACGAAAAGAGGAATTTCTTCTTCTGCCTTCAGAGTATCAGCAGGAGGCAATTGCGTGGGAGCATCCGGGAGAAAAAACAGGACTCTTGTTTCTGATTCTAACACCGCTTGTAGTGGTTCTGATTTATTTTGGAAAGGATAAGGATCTGCATCAGAGGGTAGAGGAGCGGGATGAACAGTTAAGAATGGATTATCCCGAGCTTGTCAGTAAGCTGGCGCTTCTGATTGGTGCCGGAATGACGATTACCAATGCATGGAACAGAATTGCAACAGACTATAGAAGAAAGAGGGATAAGACAGGGAAAAGGAGATTTGCTTATGAGGAGATGCTGATTACAACCTATGAGCTGGAAAGTGGTGCTTCGCAGAAGGACGCGCTGGAGCATTTCGGAAAGAGGTGTAGAGCACCTTGTTATATCAAACTTGCGACACTGCTGTCACAAAATATGAGAAAGGGTTCGACGAACGTATTTGATTTACTGCAGGAGGAAGCAGCACTTGCTTTTGAGGATAGAAAGAAGCTTGCGAAGAAAAAGGGTGAGCAGGCAGGTACCAAGCTGTTGTTTCCGATGATGTTATTACTGGGAATTGTAATGATTTTGATGATTGTACCTGCGTTTACAGATTTTATATAAGAAGGAGAAATAGAAAATGAAGAATATGAGAAATTTTTTAAGAGAAGAAGATGGAATGGGAACAGTGGAGATTGTGTTGATTATTGTGGTGCTTATCGCATTGGTCGCCTTATTTAAGAATGGTATTACAAGCATTATTAATACAATTATGAATAAGATTAGGACAAATGCCAATGCGATTTAAGAAAAGCTGTCAAGACGGCTATCTGACGATTTATCTGTCGTTGATTTTCGGCATAATTTTATCGCTGTTGCTGGCATTGGTAGA
The DNA here is from genome assembly GCA_045579665.1 of Lachnospiraceae bacterium. Classification (GTDB taxonomy): domain Bacteria; phylum Bacillota; class Clostridia; order Lachnospirales; family Lachnospiraceae; genus COE1. The sequence continues at coordinate 21,060 of JAZNMO010000146.1, read as the reverse complement.
GGGTGCGGCAATATCAGCGGCAAGACTACAGTCAGAGCTGGTTGCAGATATAGGACTGGATTCGGTGTTTGCAGAATACCACAGAGAATTATGGGAGCAGTATGAGCTATTCTTTATTGATGAATCTTATGGCTCGCAAAGAGGAAGCCTTGATAAGGTTCAGGCACATCTGGAGAATTACATTTCATATAATGCACAGCCACAGACAGGTCAAAATTTTTACTATCACCATAATTTTTTGGAGTTAAAGAGTGATTATTTGAATATTGATGCAGTATCTTTTGCCACAGATGGACAGGGAGAGGTATTAAAGGCACAGGCAATTGACTGCATGAAGGACTTGTATGGAGTTAACTATCTTGCGGAGATTAGGAATCAGCTACAGAAGGTAACGGAAAGTTCATTGACAACCTTTGAGGTGGAGAAAGAGATTCGTGATAAACGCAGGGAATTTGAAGAACGCTTGGAGCAGACACAGGATGGAGAGGTCTCCGGGGAGAGCGGTGGACTTGGCATTTTCTCATATCAGGATATAACGGATTGTATAGATGCGATATTAGGTAAAGGTATTCTATATAGGGTTATTGAGGAGCCACAGGAGTTGTCAAACGTAGCGATAGAGAAGGAAGACTATGTATCGGAGAGAATGTCTGAGGGTAATGTAAATCAAGGCTGTGGGTTGCCCTCGGACATTGACAGTCCGTATGGAATTGATGATGAAATACTATTTGGAGAATATTTATTGAAGCACTGTGGCAGCTATACCAAGCCCAAGGAAGAAAGCCTTATGGCATATCAACTAGAATACATATTGTGCGGTCGAAGCAGTGATGTGGCAAACCTAAGAACTACGGCAGAGGCTTTGATTGGTCTTCGGGGTGCTTCTAATCTGATTTATCTGATGTCTGACAAGGAGAAAAAGCTGGAAGCTGAGCTGGTTGCAACGGTTGTTTGTGTGCTGTTAGGAGTAGATGCCATAGAACCGCTGAAATATCTGTTACTGGTTTTATGGGCATATGTGGAAGCGATTTATGATGTGAAGATATTGTTTGCAGGCGGAGGCGTGCCTTTGTTTAAGTCTGATGATAGCTGGCATTATGATTTGATGGGAATTTTAGAGGGCGCTTTTGGGGATGAAGAGGAGCTTGAAGAGTTGGAAGGCTTGGAATATGAGGATTATTTAAGGTTGCTCTTACTGGTATCGAACAAAGAGAATAAGGCAGCCAGAGCTATGGATATTATGGAGATGGATATTCGACTGACCACAGGAAATGAAGCCTTTCGAATGGACAGATGTATTGATTATATCAAAGTGACTTTTGGCTTTGAAGGAAGCCGTGGAGAGAATTTTGTATTTAGCAGAAGTATGCGATATGAATAATTAAGATAAGAAGGGAGGTAGAGGGATGCTCTTTTACAGATTCTTATATAGGAGCAGGAAAAAGATTATTTTCAACCAGTGTACACATAAAAATAAACAAAAGAAAGGAAGTCTGCTTCTTACGGCAAGTCAGCTCCTGCTTCGCAGAATGTTCTATTTTGTCTCTTACTGTAAGAGAGTATCCTCCTGCCTCTCTTTTAGGAAGAAATCGCGAGGAAGTATGTCAGTGGAGGCAGCACTTGTAATGCCATTATTTGTGTTTGCGATGATAAACCTCATATCCATAATAGAGATTTATCGAGTACAAAGTAATCTGAGTGCGGCAATGCATCGAACTGTTAAGGAAATGGCGGTGTATGGCTATGAATATCAGGAGATTATGGGTGATGGGAGTGCGTATAAGTTGGAATCTTTGGGATTAACCTATCTCTTTGCGGCACAGAAGGTGAAGAGCATACTTGGAGAGGAATATTTAGAGGCTTCACCAATACGAAATGGAGCAAGAGGAATTAGCTGGCTTCGTTCTAAGGTGCTAGAGGAAGAGGATTGCATTGATTTGGTTGCGACTTATCAGGTAGAGCCCATGCTTGATTTGATGGGATTTGGCAAATTTTCCATGTGTAATCGGATGCGGGCAAGAGCATGGACAGGCTATAGCGTGGGATTCAATGATAGTGAGCCGGAATATGATGATTTGGTTTATGTAGCAGAGTATGGAACGGTATATCATTTATCATCCTATTGTACACATCTTAAGCTTTCGATACAGGCAGTAGATATAGAGCGAATCAGCGAGTATCGAAATCAGGATGGTAGAGAGTATGAGGAGTGTGACCGTTGCTTTGATGAGTCCTCAGTGATGTTTTATATCACAGACTATGGAGAACTGGCGCATTGCTCGCTTAGCTGTAGTAGTTTGAAAAGAACATATGAGGTTGTTTTGTTATCAGAAGTAGGAGAGAAAACACTTTGTAAAAAGTGTAAAACCTTGTATGGAGTAGAATAGATTGTGGAAAGGATTTGTGAAATGGAGAAGAGCTTGTGGATAATTATGAGTATACTGCTTTTGACAGCAGCGATAGAAGATATTCGGGAAAAGAGGATTCGTAGATGGCTACTAATGTTATTGGTGGTTGTAGGAAGCGTAGGAGGCGGCTATGCCTGTATGCAGGATAACAGTAATATTTGGCAGATGCTGGGGGGCATGGCAATCGGACTTTGCATGATTGGATTTTCACTTATTAGTCAGGGACAAATAGGTATAGCAGATGGGGTAATCATTGGTGCACTTGGGATTCTTTGTGGAGCAAGAAGCTGTCTGATTATTGTGAGTGTGGCTTCTATGGGAATGGCGCTGCTTTCGATAGTTCTGTTGGCGAGTCGAAGAGGAAACAGACATACCTGTTTACCTTTTGTACCTGCGTTGCTTGTGGGATTTTTGGTTACGGGATGGATAGGATAGATGGACTGGGTTAAGAAGAAGGAAGCAGGATATTTTACGGTGGAGGCGGCGCTGGTATTACCATTTGTTACATTCATTATTACAATGCTGTTGTTTCTGGCAATTTATTGCTATGACAGATGTGTTATGGAACAGTGTGCCTATGAAGCGGCACTGCGAGGCAGCAGTAATCGTTTTCGGGAAAATACACTTGCCAGTCAGGAGGCAATGAATGCGGCTGCGACTTTAACAGAGGGAAAGCTGTTTGCGTTGAAGGATTTGAATTATGAGGTGACGGTAGATATGAATCGGGTAACGGTAAGTTATTCTGCCCAATTAAATATGCCGTTTATCAGCTGGATTAGAGAAGAATTTGGAGTTCGGGATTTTAAGATAGAAGTAAAACGAGAAGCCCTGCGTAACCGTCAGGTAACGCTGATACGGGCATTTCGTAAGATAAATCGGTTGTTTAGCGTGGGCGAGGAGCCTAAGGAGGAGTAGAGATGGAGCGCATGATGCCAAACAGAGAGTATGAGAGGACAATGAATCATACCTATTTGATTTTGGAGAAATGTAATTATTTTGGGGAAGAAGAAAAGAAGGATTACCGCAGGCGTATGCTTTTGGATAATCAGATACCGGGTTTGCTTCCTGTGATACAAAAGGATGGAAATGACAATAGGTATTACTATGAGATTAATTCGCTGGAAACCATGGAAAAGCTGTATGAGGAAGCAGAAATCAGTTATGAGCAGCTGCAAAAGCTTCTGTTGGGTGTAATTCGATTATTCCAAAATCTGGAGGAATATTTATTGGAGGGAATGCAGGTTATTATGCGTCCGGATTACATTTATTTGGAGCCGGAGAAAATGGAGCCATATTTTATTTGCTATCCTGATTATGAGGGGGATATCCGTCAGGAGTTTGTAGAACTGGTGGATTATGTGCTGGCAAAGATTAATCATACAGATGAAAGAGCGGTTATGTTGAGTTATCAGGTGTACCGTTATACTAGAAATCCAAATTATGTTTTGAGTGAAATTCATCATATGTTAAAGCTTTCAAGGGAAGCAGTGCAGGTGGAAGTACCTGAAAACAGAAGATATACACCAGAGGATGAAGAGGCTCTTGCTCCAATACAGTTATCTGATTATAGAGATGAGTCTGCTGAAAATAGGTCGTTAGAGGATGAGGAGAATAAGATAAAGAGACCGTCTAAGGCGGCTGGAATTAGTATGGTGACTGCGGCTATTACAAGTTTATTCTTTGTAGAGGAGTATATGCTTGGAATATTAGGATTAAGCGGACTCCAAATGGTATATGCCTGTGGTGTGGCTGCATTGTCATGTATGGTAGCTGGTATTCTGTACTATATGGATAAGAAGCCAAAGCAGGAAAAAGAAGAAAGGGAAGCTATGCAGGAAGTGTCTATGTTTGTGGAGGAGAGGGCAGTATATGATATAGGGACGGTATGTCTGACTCAGGATGTTGCAAAAAGTTATTTTGCGACACCAAAGCATACTTTGGTTGGTGTAGTGAATGGAGAAGAGATAAAGTATCCTCTGCAGTGTTTTCCGTTGATGATAGGAAAACAGGAAGGAGTATCAGATTTGATTGTTTCTGACAATACTGTCAGCAGACAGCATGCCAGGTTAGAACAGATAGAGGGCAGGGTATATATTGCAGATGCAGATTCCACAAATGGGACGATAAAGAATGGTAGATTATTAGAAAAAGATGAATTGGTTCCGTTGGAAGCTGGAGATAGTATTTTATTGGGAAAAGTGAGTCTCACGTTTTGTTAGGTTACATAAAAATTAATGGTATCTTTCGAAAATCTTTCGTTTTTTCGAAAGGGGATTTTAAGATTCTTTCGATATGATGACAGTATGAAAAATATTTTCGTACTGTCATTTTTGTCCAATAAGTCGTCTTGCGAAGCATGGCGGTGTATGGTTAGAGGGAGAGGAATTATGGAATTACAAGTGATTATGGACTATTTTGTAGAGTATGGTCCGATAGCGATTTATCTGATTGTGTTGATGGAGTATATGAATTTACCGGGATTTCCGGCAGGTATCATTATGCCGGCAGCAGGTGTATGGGCAGCTAGTGGAGGGTTAAATTTCTTTATCACAATATTGATTACAGTATTAGCAGGTCTTACAGGAAGTGTACTTCTATATGCTCTTGGCAGAGGGGGTGGAGAGCTGTTTTTACAAAAGTATTATCGCAAGTTTCCTAAGCAGCAGAAGCTGATAGAGGATAAGATTGCATATGTGCAGGAGAAGGGAAGTGTTGGAATATTTATCAGTAAGCTGATTCCCATGGTAAGAACCTTGATTTCTATTCCTGCAGGAATTGTAAGAATGAATTTTGTAAAATACGTAATTAGCTCAACGCTTGGTATTTTGGTGTGGAATCTGTTTTTTGTAGGTGCAGGATATTTCTTTGGAGATACTGTCTTAGCAATGTTTATATAGATGGGGGTATAACTATGAGAATTGCGATGTTAACAAATAATTTTAAGCCTTTTATAGGAGGGGTACCCATTTCCATAGAGCATTTGGCAAAGGCTTTGCGGGCACTTGGAAATGAAGTATATGTATTTGCGCCAAGCTATCCGAATCAGGTGGAGGAGGAAGGAGTGATTCGTTATCCTTCATTTCCTGTAAAGGTAGGCGGAGCACCGATTCCTAATATTTTAGCTGGACATATTATTCGCAGGATGAAGGAGCTGGAAATAGATGTGGTACATGTGCATCACCCTGCGCTGGCAGGAAATGTAGCACTTATGGTGCAGAAGAAGCTGGGAATCCCGGTTGTATATACCTATCACACAAGATATGAACAGTATCTTCACTATGTAAAGCCTTTGGAGGTATTAAATGAGCAGACAAATATGGTGACGACATATACAAAGTATTTTTGTAATCGCTGTAATTTACTGCTTGCGCCGACACCGGGAATGAAGGATTATCTGGAAAGTCTTGAGGTAAAAACACCAATTGAGGTGCTGCCAACAGGAATCTCCGATGCTCATTTTCATCCTAATGTATGTCATGTGAAGGAACTGAGGGAAAGATATGGAGAAGATAAGGACTTTTTATTCTGTACTGTAGCAAGACTGGCTAAGGAGAAAAATATGGACGTTCAACTGAGGGAATTGAAGCTGTTAAAAGACAGACTTGCTAAAAAGGGGAAAAGCTTTTGTCATTTAATATTAGGTGAGGGGCCGGAACGAGCACATTTATCTAAGCTGATCGGTGAGCTTGGTTTGGAGGAGGAGGTAAAGCTTGTGGGAAATGTGCCAAATAAGGAAATTCCTAACTATATGGCTGCATCGGATTTGTTCCTATTTACTTCACAATCAGAAACACAGGGAATTGTAATTCTGGAGGCAATGGCAGTAGGAACACCGGTGGTAGCCTTAGATGCAACAGGTGTAAGAGATGTGGTAGTAAATGGCAGAAACGGATTCTTGACAGGTAATAACGAGGGTGAATGGGGACGTCAGGTAGAGATGCTTTTAGAAGATGACAATCTGCGAAAACAGATGAGTGAAAAAGCAGTGGAAACAGCAGAAAAGTATCATGAAAGCCTGATAGCTCAAAGTGCTTTGTGTTATTACGAAATGGCATTACATAGGAGCAGAGAGCAAGCTTGCGTATACCAGTATTGAGTGATACAGTAATTATGGTTAACCAATGGAAAATAGGTTTATTTAGAGAATAGAAACAAAGGATGGCGCAGGTATGGAGCAGAATAAGCAGCAGTATCACGTATTGGTAGTTGAGGATGATAAGGAAATCCGGGAAGGAATTGCTATATTTTTAAGAAGTCAGGGATATGAGGTATCCTTGGCAGCAGACGGAATTGAGGGGCTGGAGATATTGGAGCAGCAAGAGATTGAGCTTGCAATTGTTGACATTATGATGCCGCGTATGGACGGAATTACAATGACAATGAAGCTTAGAGAGAAGTACGAATTTCCTGTTATTATGCTGTCTGCTAAGTCAGAGGAGACGGATAAGGTAATTGGACTTAATATTGGAGCAGATGATTATGTGACAAAGCCGTTTACTCCTTTGGAGCTTATGGCTAGAGTAAATTCACAGCTTAGAAGATATACCCGATTCAAGAGTCATACTGTGATACAGAAAAATCAGGACAGAGTGTACACCATAGGCGGACTAGAAGTAAATGAAGATACGGTAGAGGTCTCAGTAGACGGTGATTTTGTAAAGGTGACACCAATGGAGTTTAAGATATTATGTCTTTTAATGAAGAATCCGGGAAGAGTGTTTTCGGCTGAGGAGATTTACGAAAGAGTTTGGAACGAGAAGGCTATTAATACAGAAACGGTAATGGTACATTTGAGAAATCTGAGGGATAAGATAGAAGTAAATCCTAAGGAACCTAAGTATTTAAAGGTGGTGTGGGGCGTTGGATACAAAATTGAAAAACAATAGAAAAAAGAGAATATGGATGACAATAATAGCGCTAGTGTTGATTACAGCGGTTAATTTTGTCTTCTTTGCAGATTATAGTTCACGATATAAAGGTGAAAAGACATCTGTAGTACATGAATATGATGATATTTATGAGGGAAATATCGGATTGCTGTATCATAACTGCTATTGTCTTTTTTTGCAGCAGCACCAACAGACGGACAGAAGTATAGAAGCTGGTAGTGTGTTTATGACGGCTACAAAAGAGGAGTATTCTAGTTTATATGGTGGGATAGAGTCGACATTGGAAAGCTGGGAGCGTGATAGTGAAAATAATCTGATGAATGTGGATTTCTATATGCAGAGAGGGAATTCCTCGACCAAAAATACAGATAAAAAGCTGGAGGAGCTGTTAGAGGAACAGCCGGATTCTGCGATTATAGAGGATTTGAAAAAATCGTATGAGTTTTACTTTTTACTGCGCTTTGATGAGAATGGTGTGTTAAGCATTCAGGTAGAAAATAGCGGCGATTTACAAAAGGATTTATTAATAAAGGCATTCTTACAGGCAGACAGGGATAGTGCATTAGAAAAATACATTTCAGAACGTACCTTAGAGTCTGTTTATCAGCCGATTACAGATTTTACGGTAATATACGGTATACCATATAATATTAACCTTCCTTTGTATGATGACAGTATGCGGTGGGATAATGGATTAGATAGCGATTCCGAACCCGGTTTATTTTATCTAGGAACATTGATAGTGATTGCAGTACTGGCATTACTTATGAATAGCAAGTTGTTATGGAAGGACATTACTTCCTATGATAAGCATGGAAAATGGCAGATTGCTGAGGTGGCAGTGATATATTTGCTATGCTTTGAGGCGATATTCTTTGAGTATAGACAGCTGATGGCAGCATTTATTGAATATGGTGTGACAAGCTATCGCACATTGCTGATAACCGGAGAAACGGCAAACGGTCAGACAAGTGAGGTATGGGGATTTTTGGTGACGCAATATGCGTATTGGTTTATGTGGTTTGCCTGCTTCTATCTGGCAATGAGTGTAATCCGCCCGGTGTTCTCGCTGGGATTTGGAGAGTATATCAGGCAGTATAGCTTGATTTATCAGATTTATCCGTTTAGTAAAAATCTATGGAAACGCTTTAAGGCATCTATAACAGATATTGACCTCTCTGAGGGAGTGACGAGAAATATCTTTAAGATTGTATTGCTTAATCTGGTAGCGTTTGTGGTTTGTTCATGGTTTGACATGTTTGGTGTGTATTTGTTTGTAGTATATTCAGTGGTTGTTTTTTACAATATTAAAAAGAATGCAGATAAGATTCGAGGTGACTACAAAACCTTATTGTCAGCTACAAACAGGATTGCAGATGGCGATTTGGAGGTATCTATTGCTGAGGATATCGGTGTGTTTGAGCCTATGAAGGATGAGATTGCAAAGATACAGACAGGATTTAAGAAGGCTGTAGAGGAAGAGGTTAAAAGCCAGCGGATGAAAGCAGAGCTGATTACGAATGTATCTCACGATTTGAAGACACCGCTTACTGCGATTACAACCTATGTAGAGCTGTTAAAGAACGAGAACTTGTCCGAGGAGGAGAGAAGGAGCTATATTGATACCTTAGATAAGAAGTCACTTCGTTTAAAGGTATTGATAGAGGATTTGTTTGAGGTCAGCAAGGCAACGACGAATAATATTACATTGAATCTGATGGATTTGGATGTCGTGAATCTGATGAAGCAGGTAGCCATTGAGCATTCTGACAGCTTTGAAAAGCAGGGCATAGAGCTTAGATGGAATATAGAGGCTGTGGAGACAGTTTTGAGATTAGATAACCAGAAGACGTATCGTGTTTTTGAGAATCTTTTTGTAAACATTAAGAAATATGCGATGCCAAGCAGCCGTGTTTATATAGATGTACAGGATACAGAGGATATGCTGGAGATACAGATAAAAAATATCTCCGCTGCAGAGTTGAATGTAAAGGGGGATGAGTTGACAGAGCGTTTTGTCAGAGGTGATGCCTCTAGAAATACCGAAGGCTCGGGACTTGGTCTTGCCATTGCCAAAAGTTTCGTGGAAGCTCAGAATGGAAGCTTTAAGATTGATGTAGATGGAGATTTGTTTAAGGTAAGTATTTTGTGGGGGAGAATGTAAATTGTAGATATTTTTTAAAATTAGGTAACATAATGTCTATACATTTTCTTGTTTTATGGTGTATAATGTACGCAGGGAGAAAACCAAGCGACACCGCAGGTGGCATTTGGTTTTCGCAAAACAGGGGTTACAAATGTATAGGGGTGAACGAAGTGAAAATCAACATTTATTATGGCGGAAGAGGGTTAATTGGGGACCCGACATTGTATGTGATTAACAAGATGCAGGAGGTTCTTAAAGAACTGAATGTAACCGTTGAAAGATACGATTTGTATGAATATAAGAATGGTATTACAACTCTGCCGCAGTCTTTAAAGGATACGGATGGTGTTATCCTTGCGACTACCGTAGAGTGGTTTGGCATTGGAGGCTGGATGCAGCAATTCTTAGATGCATGTTGGCTGTATGCAGATAAGGAGAAGCTTTCTAAGATGTATATGCTGCCGATTGTAATGTCTACTACATATGGTGAAAGAGAAGCGATGACTAATCTTGCTCTTGCATGGGAGATTCTTGGGGGAATCCCATGTACAGGTATTTGCGGATACATTGCAGATGTAGCAGAGATAGAGCAGGACAGTCAGTATAGCAGAGTCATAGAAAGACGTACGGAGGATTTGTATCGTTCTATCAATCAGAAGATTCCGGCATTTCCATGCAGTAATCAGGCTGTTAAACAGAAGGTATCCTTTACACAGAGCCTGAACCTCACACCGCAGGAGGCAGAGAGATTGTCAGAGCTTGCTTCTAATGATGTCTATGTACAGAAACAGAAGGAAGATATTCAGGAGCTTGCCAGTATGTTCAAGGATTTATTAGGTGAACAGGATGTTGTGGAGTCTAACAGATTTCTAGAGGATTTGCGAGCAAACTTCCATCCACAGCCGGGCTTCAAGGCAACCTATAAGTTTGAACTGCCTGAGGAGAGTAAGCCGTTGATTATTAAAGTAGATCAAACAGAGATGGAGTGCTATTACGGTACCAGTGACAGTGTGGATGTTGAGCTACAGATTTCTGCGGAAGTGATGAATGAGATTATTGAAGGTAGAATGACCTTCCAGAGAGCTTTCATGGCAGGTTCTATGAAGATGCGGGGAGACTTTAGAATCCTTAGAACATTGGATGTGTTATATCGCTTTGCTGAGGCAAGCTAATATAAATGAAATATAGCGCTTGTGATTTTGGGCGCTTGAAAGGTAAGGTAACAGAATGGTAGATAATAATTGCATTTTTTGCAAGCTGGCGAATGGAGATATTCCAACAAATTCAATTTATGAAGATGATAACTTTAAAGTAATCTTAGATAATGCACCTGCAACAAAGGGACATGCTTTGATTCTTCCAAAGTCACATTATAAGAACCTGTACGAAATACCGGAAGATACAGCGGCAGAGGTTATGAAGCTGGCTAAGAAAATGGCAGTTTCCATGACAGAGAAGCTCGGATGTGAAGGCTTCAATCTGTTGCAGAATAATAACGAAGTAGCAGGACAGACAGTGTTCCATTTCCATATGCATCTGATTCCAAGATATGCAGATGACAACCAGCATCTTGCGATGCCGCCAATGGAGATGACACAGGATGAGCTTGCAAAGGTAAGAGACGAGCTGGCAATGTAATGATGGATGGTGGAAGTAGTAAGATACTTCCACTTTTTGATTTTAGATTAAAAAGTGGGAAGTATCTTTGAAAAATTATGTAGAATGCCAATTTGGAATAGTAGATTGTGTATATAATCAAAAAATGTAATGAGATGCACAAAAAGCTATTCATTTTAGGCTGAAAATAAAGAATGGCAAAGTGTTTTGTGTATATGGAAAAAAAGAAGTGCAGTATACACAGTAAAAATGGGATTTTGTGTGTATAGAGAATTTATTTTTTTCTATATACACAATTAGTAGTTGGAATAGGTATTTTCAAGTAAAAAAAGAGTAGAAATTGTGTAGTAGAGAATATTTTTTCTATATATCCACAAAAATGAGTTGGAGATGAAAATTTATCAGAAGGAGAAGGACTATGATTTTATCAGACAAGACAATTATGGAAATGTTAAAGAAGGGAACTTTGGAAATAGCACCTTTGACTGAGGAGCAGATACAGCCTGCCAGCGTAGATGTACGTTTAGGAAATACATTTAGTGTGGTAGAGGATTCTTCTACGGGAATCATTAATTTGGAAAAAGAGATTAAGTATAAAACAATAGAAACGGATACATATGTATTGCTTCCAGGACAGTTTGTATTAGCAACAACTATGGAGTACTTTTCATTACCAAATAATTTGACGGCGTTTGTAGAAGGAAGAAGCTCTTTAGGACGTATGGGATTGTTTATACAAAATGCAGGATGGGTAGATCCCGGCTTCAAAGGAGAGATTACTTTAGAATTGTTTAATGCAAATCGTTGTGCAATTGAGTTAAAAGCAGGTCGAAGAGTAGGTCAGTTAGTGTTTGCTGAGATGGATAAGGATGCGCTAAATCCGTACCGTGGAAAATATCAGGGGCAGAAAGGTGCAACAGGCTCGAGAGTATTTATGGATAAGGAGACGAACTAATGAGTCGCACAGAAAATGTAGAGCTTACAGTGTTATGCCTAATACATAATGAGAAGCAGTACTTGTTACAGGATAGAGTAAAGAAGGATTGGAAGGGCTACACGCTACCCGGTGGTCATGTGGAGCCGGGCGAATCCTTCGTAGATGCTGTTATCCGTGAAATGAAGGAAGAAACAGGATTGATGATAAAGAATCCAAAGCTATGCGGTGTGAAGCAGTTTCCGATAGAGGGTGGAAGATATATTGTGTTCCTGTACTCGACAGACCAATATAGCGGAGAATTAATTTCCTCTGAGGAAGGGGCAATGCACTGGGTAAATAAGGACGAGTTAGGTCAGATAAATTTGGTAAATGATTTTTATGAGCTGCTTCAAGTGATGTTAGATGAAAATATGAGTGAGTTCCAATACGTGATAGAAGATGGAGAATGGAAGGCTGTTTTAAAGTAGGGAGCGTTAGAAATGTTATATCTAAAAGAAGCTAATATGGAAGATATAGAGAAGGAGTATCTATTTGTTCGGGACATGCCTGTTGATGAGAATGGTTTTACAAATCAGTGGAATGGCATCTCGAGAGAGGATTTTAATAATGCATTAGAAGCCATGATGGATTATGCAAAGGGCGAAAATCTGCCTGAGGGATATGTACCTGAAACCTTTTTGTTTCTTTGGAATGCTGAAGAAATAGTAGGGCAGTTTAGAATACGCCATTACTTATGTGAGTCCTTGCGAGAAGGTGCAGGGCATATCGGATATTTCATACATAAGTCATGCAGAGGAAAAGGCTATGGTACAGAAGGACTTCGATTAATTTTGCAGATGGCAAAGGAAATCATCCCGGAGGATGAAGTTTATCTAAGAGTGGACAAGAAAAATCCTGCTTCACTGCATGTGATGTTAAATAATGGTGGATTTATTCACCATGAGGATGATATTAAGTATTATGTGAGGATTAAGAAGTAAGTTTGATACAAATAGGAGCAAAAATGAAAACAAAAAAGATGGTTTTAACAATTATAATAAGTTTGTTGATACTTATAGTATCTCAGGTATTGGCGCAATTAATTGCCAGTGTATTTTTGATGATAAAACTTCTGGAATTTGTATGTAATGTGTTGGCAGGTATTTTATATATTGTAATTTCGTTTATTTTAATTAGATTGTTGTGTAAAAAATATATGAAAGATGAAATGAGTAATTACAATATACCTAAATTTAAAATCGAAGTGAAATGGCTTGTAATAGCCATTGCTTTGCCACTTCTTGTGAGTTCTTTCTATTTGTTATTTATAGATGGATCGTTTACACAAAATGAGATAAGCATTAGCGAAAAACTAAATTTACTATCAGCAGGTATCTTCTTTACAGGTCTCGGAGCTGGGATTGTCGAAGAAATGGTATTTCGAGGCTTGATGATGGGTGCAATTGAGAAAAGATATAATAAGAAAGTTGCAATCATTGTACCTTCTTTGTTGTTTGGAATTGTTCATATTATTGGAATGGACTTTGACTTATTAAGTTGTGTATTAGTTGTTTTTGCAGGAACGATGGTAGGAATTATGTTTTCTCTTATAGCATCCGAAACAAAGTCTGTTTGGAATAGTGCAATTGTACATGCAGTTTGGAATATTGTGATTCTTGGTGGTTTTATATGGATAGGAACAGAATCTGACAAGTATTCATTATGTAGTTATGTATTAGATACGAAATCGTTTGTCTTGACAGGTGGAGAATTTGGTATTGAATCATCGATTATTGCTGTGTTGGGATATTGTTTGGTTAGCATTTTAGCAGGGAGTAAATGGATATGGAAAGCATCGGAAAATTAAGAAACATGACAGCGATTTATCTAACATATAAAGGAAAGATACTCTTGTTACACAGACATGGTTCTAAGGTTGTCGACAATATGTGGGTTGGGGCAGCAGGGGGACATTTTGAGGAATATGAATTAAATGATGCGAAGGCTTGTGTATTAAGAGAGTTAAAAGAAGAATTAGCCGTCACAGAAGAAATGATATATAATTTACAGCTTCGCTATGTTTCACTTAGATGGACAAAGGGAGAAATACGTCAGAATTATTATTTCTTTGCAGATTTAAAAGAGGATATAGGAGACAAGCTATTCTCTAATGAGGGCGAACTAAAATGGTTTGATGTGGAAGAATTATCGGAGTTAAACATGCCGTTTTCAGCCCAGTATATGATGGAGCATTATGTAAGTGTGGGAAGACATAATGATAAATTGTATGGTGGAGTAGCGGATGGGGCAAAGGTAATATTTATAGAGATGCCAGAGTTTTAGAAAAGGAGCAAATGATGAAATTACAAGGTAAAAACATATAGTTAGTGCTGTCGGAGAGGAAGGCTGTCTATTTGAATGGAAATAAATATGACAGATTGTGTTATGCGATATTGAAGGAAGAGTATTTAGAAGCGTAATTGAGGTGATTAATTTGGACTTAGTATATAAAGAATCTATCAGTGTAAAAGATTATAATACCTTACGTGATGCTGTGGGCTGGGGACGATTATGTGATGAGCAGGCAAGGCAGGGATTAGAGAATTCAGTTTATGTAATAAGCTGTTACGACCAAGGAAAAATTGTCGGTACAGCCAGAGTAATATGGGATAGAGGTTATATTTCGTATTTGGCTGATGTTATGGTATTACCAGATTATCAAGGAATGGGAATAGGAAAACATATGGTTCATGAAGCAATTGTTTTTATGAAAAAGCAGGTAAAAGAAGGTTGGAATATTAAGATGGTTCTCATTGCAGCAAAAGGAAAAGAATCATTTTATCAAAGATTCGGATTTGCGGAAAGGCCAAATGATAATGCTGGTGCGGGAATGGATATGTGGTTATGAAAGAAGAAGTTAAGTTACTGGCCCAAGGCAATACTGCTGAAGTTTTTGAATATGAAACTGATAAAGTATGCAAGCTGTTTCATGTAGGATACCCGAGGGAATATGTAGAATTGGAATATCGTAATGCGAAGGTGGTATGGCAGGAAGGTTTACCGGTTCCCAATGTGTATGAAATAGTTGAGAGAGATAATCGCTGTGGAATTATCTATGAGAGAGTCCAAGGAGAATCCCTTTATAATCTATTCTTAAAAGATAGAGAGTCGGCGCTTGTAATGTTTGTTCAAGCACAGCAGGAATTTTTCAAACATGAATCAAAGAATTTGTTATCATATAAAGACTTCATGTTTGAAAGTATGAAAAGGTCAAATTTTGATAACAAAAGATTGATAGAAAAAATATTGAAATTGCCTGATGGAGATTTGATTTGTCATGGTGATTTTCATCCGGGAAATATGTTGATGAACTTAGATGGAACAGTGGTAGTAATCGATTTTATGAATGTATGTCGTGGCAGATGGGAATATGATGTGGCAAGAACCTATGTTATATTGTCGGAGGTTAATAAAGGAGTGGCAGATGAGTATCTGCAAAAGTTTGGTGTTGAGAGTGAGAAGATAGCAGATTACATAGATATTGTAAGGAAGTATCGTAAGTTTGAATAGAGGTGATTACATGAATCCTTGGGAAAAAATTGATTTAAACGATTATGAAAGTCATATGAGTATGGACAGTGTTTATCAGCTACAGGTTCTGAATGAAATGATGAAAGACCAGTTTCATACATATGATACAAAGACAACCATGATTCTTGGAATAGCGGGTGGAAATGGATTAGAGTATGTAGGTCATATGGACAAGGTTTATGGTGTGGATGTCAATCCACAGTATTTACTAAAGTGCAGGGAGAGATATACGCAACTGAAAGAAGTATTAGAAACAATTTGTGTGGACTTGTTATGTGATAATCTGCAATTGCCAAATGCAGAGCTGTTGGTAGCTAACCTATTAATTGAATATATCGGATACGAATGTTTTCAGAAGGTTGTAGGACTTGTAAATCCCCAGATTATATCTTGCGCTATTCAGATAAATACAGATGACTCTTTCGTATCAGATTCACCGTATTTGCATGTATTTGACTGTCTGGATGAGGTACATCATCAGATGGAAGAACAAGAACTGATAAATAGTATGCACGAGATAGGATATAAAAAGAGACAAGTAATAGAACGGGAATTACCAAACGGAAAGAAATTGGTAAGGCTGGATTTTAGTAGATAAAATGTGGATTTATAGTGGGTGAAAAATATTAATGAAGAAAATCAACTCCATTAATTATGGCGGAAAAGTGATAGGTATTGGATGCATCTTTGCAATAGGAATACCAGCTGTTTTACTGATTATCAATCAGATAGTGCAATTAAGACTTATATTAATGTTGGCAATCGGTTCTGCTGTCATAGGCGGAAGTATTCTAGTAGGTTTTTTTATTCATTTGGCAATTGAATTGAGGCAGGATAAGAAAATAGATGCTTATTATAGTCGCCATAAGAATGTAAAAATACAAATTAACAGTAATGCTTATGAATGCGGTGCCTGTGGTAATAGAAAGGTAAAGTCAAATAGTATAGATTGTGACGTATGTGGTTGCAGATTCGAGGATATAAAAGATAGAACACCACAGGAGATTATTTGATGCATTCTATTAGAAGTTAGGATTTCGATAGCTTGAATATATGGAAACACTTTGGGACGAAGCAAATCCCTGTCAGGTTTATATGATGGCGGTGAGGTAGGAGAAGGAATTATGACCAACAAAGATATATTAAGAATTGCCATGGAACAGTCGGCAATAGATTCAAACTGTGAGCCAGCAGATTTTATGAGCATGGAAAATAAGCTGGTGTATTCAAAAGAAAATCCAAATGCAAGGCGGTATTTAAAATTACCATTTGTATGTGACTTGGTTTCCTATGGAAATAATATTGTGGCTTCTGTACAGAAGGAATACGAGGATATCGTAAGATACTACATAAATACCTACCCTGTGGAGCATAGCTTTGAGACACCGAACATGCATGTATTAAACGATGCCATGCAAGAGAAAGGGATGCGGGTTTGTTTTATGGCAGAGTACTTTCTGCCGGATTTAACTGTATTAAAGCAGCAGACTTGTGCATATGAGCTTAGAGTGTTGAACCAGGAAGATTTTACAGACTTGTATGTGGATGCGTGGAGTAATGCACTGTGTGAAGATAGAAAGCATCTGGATGTACTGGGAGTTGGTGCATATGAGCAAGGTAAATTGATTGGACTTGCAGGCTGTTCGGCAGATTGTGATACGATGTGGCAGATCGGTGTTGATGTTCTGCCTGAGTATCGTAGAAATGGAATTGCCAGCGCACTTACGAGTAGATTAGCAATAGCAATATTGGAACGCGAGAAAGTACCTTTTTACTGCTGTGCATGGTCGAATGTGAAATCAGCACGAAATGCTATAAAGAGTGGCTTTAAACCTGCTTGGGTGGAGATGACTGTGAAGAGCAGAGAGTTTGTAGATGGTATGAATAGAAGGTAGAGAAGGAGATAAGCAATGCCGGTCAGTATTACAAAAAGCACTCTTTCAGAGGAATGCATTAACACAATGGTGAAAAAGGCATTTGGTTGTAGGGCGGACAGTATAGAGGAGCTTACAGAAGGCTTTTTCAATATTGCATATAAAATAAAAGTAAATAATCAGTCGGTGATTTTGAAGATTGCGCCACCAAAAGATATTGATGTTATGACACATGAAAAGAACATCATGTACAGTGAAGTGGATTCTATGCGGATGGTAGAGAAAGAAACTGAAGTGCCTGTGCCTAAGGTTTTATTCTATGATGACACTTGTGTCATTTGCGAACATCCATATTTTTTTATGGAAATACTGGAGGGAAGAAGTTTTTCTACCTGCATGGATGAATATACGATAAAAGAGAAGTATGCAATTCACAAGCAAATCGGTGAGTACACAAAGCAGCTCAATCAGCTGACAAATGACAAGTTCGGATACTATTGCCAAGAGGATAAGCAGGGCAGTAACTGGTATGAGGTATTTAAAAGCATGTTGGAGGATACCTTTGCGGATGCAGAGCGTAAGAATATCACACGTCCGATTACAAAAGAGGAGTTGCTTGCGCTTTTGGAAAAGGACAAGTATATATTTGACGAGGTGAAACAACCTAAGTTTGTTCATTGGGACATTTGGGCAGGAAATGTATTTGTAAAGGATACAAGAGTAACGGGAATTATTGATTTTGAGAGATGCTTATGGGCGGACGAGCTAATGGAGGTTGGGTTTAGAACTCATGGCTATGAGCAAGGCTTTTTTGATGGTTATGGAGTTACAAAATTAACTGCAGATCAGGAGAAACGAGCAAAATGGTACGACATTTATCTCTTTTTAATAGTCTCATTAGAATGTGAATATCGCAAGTATGACACAATGGACGCGTATCACTGGTCCTGTGAGATGCTGAAAAATTGGGTTAAGACATTATAAAAGGTGGAATTGAGAAATGGTTAATTCATTTGATGAATTTTGTGAGGAATTATATAGATGTGGATTTTCTATGGGAGGCGGAAATGCAAAGGGAATTTATGCGATTATCCCGTTTGATTGGAAAACTACACTTCCTGATTGTCCGATTGTATGGCATACAGGCGACCCTGAAACTGACCCATGGGAGTGGAGAATGCGTGTACTGGAGGAACGAAGGGATATAGCCTATGGCAAGGTGTTCTTTGGAACAAGTGGATATATTACAAAAGAATGGTATCCGTATTTCCTTGCAGTTCGAAGACAAGGCATGACCTTTGAGGACTGGTATGAGATTGGTAAAGTGAATCAGTTGGAGAAGCAAATCTATGAGGTGCTCCAAGAGAATGGTAAGATTGCGCTGCATGATTTGAAGCGTGATTGCTGTATTACAAAGGAGACCTCAAGCCAGTTTGATAAGGCACTTACCAATTTGCAGAAGAATCTTTTCATTACTATGTGCGGACGTATGCCAAAACTCAATAAATTCGGCGAGCCTTATGGCTGGAACAGCACTGTTTTCTGTACTGTTGAGGAGTTTTGGGGTGAGAATTTGGCGGAAAAATATTCCTATGATGAGGCATATCAGAAAATTCATGACAGAATCTTGGAACTGAATCCTGAGGCAGAGGAGAAGAAGATAAAGAAGTTTATTAGCGCGTGAGGGAAAGAATATGCTTGAAACAAAGGATTTACTCATAAAGAGAGCAGAGCAGAAGGACTGGCAGGATATGTACCATAATCTGTGGAGTCACAGCGAAAGTGCAAAGTATATGCTCTGGAAGGTAACAACATCAGAAGAGGAAGCACAAACACGCATGGAAAGAATGATAGTATTTCAAACTACGAAAGAGTACCAATGGACGGTGTATGAGAAAAAATCAGGTCAGGCAATTGGGTTTGCTGGTCTTGAAAAGTTGGAAGCAGATGTATATGGTGAGACAGGCATTGCCATAGGACCGTCATTTATCAGACGAGGATATGGAAAGCAGATTTTGACAGCTTTGGTAGACTTTGCAAGAGATGAACTTGGCGCAAAGAAGTTTGTTGCGAGCTGTCGCTCTGCAAATGAAGCGTCGAGAAGACTCATTGTATCGTGTGGATTTTCATATTCGCATTCAGAGGAGAAGGTGGATGCAAGGAATGAGGAAGTGTATATGTTGGAGTATTATAGGAAGGTAGTAAGTTAGAAAATTTAGGTTTAGTGGAGTAATAAATTTGTACCACGAGTCCTCGTTTAGCATTTTGTCTGCGGAGACCTTGGAAGTGGTTCCCCTCGGGTCTACAGCAAGTTTTTTGTCTGTCCAGACCCGGAAAGTACGTCCCCTCGGGTCTACAGCAGTATTTTTGTTCGTTCAGACCCGTGAAATCGTTTACCACGGGTCCACAGCAGTATTTTTGTCTGCTCAGACCCGTGAAATCGTTTACCACGGGTCCGCAGTAATATTTTTGTCCGTTTAGACCCGAGAACATACATCTCAAGATGACTATATCACTATGATACTCCACTAAATCTAAATTTAATTATTCAAGGAAGGAAAGCAATGGCCCTTGTATGTTACGCATATTACATGATTGAGATGATGTTACATGGGCGATATTACCGTATGTGCCGCATCAGTATGAACAATGATGTATAGAGAGCACGGATAGAAAGATATTGAGAGAGGTATATAATATGAATATGGCTGAAAATATTATCTTATTAGTTATTTTAGGGATTGTATCAATGATTATGATTGGCATAGGTATTACTCAAATGAAGAGTAAAGCTCCGGTTGGGTTTTATACAGGAGAAATACCGCCCAAAGAAGATGAACTGACAGATGTAACGCAGTGGAATAAGAAACATGGTGTAATGTGGGTTATCTATGGATGTTCTATTATATGCTCGTATTTTGTAGGAATGATTATAAATGAGAGTTTGATTGCACCGTATATAATTGGAGGTGTAATTGTAGTTGGAGTGCCAATAATGATGTTTTATCATAGTAGATTAAAAAAGGAGTATGTAAAGTAGAAAAATGACAGAGGAGTAAAAATTATGTTTCACAACGTACTAGACTTAAGAGATACTGAAATCTTCTTAGCATTGGTAACTACCTGCGAAGCACAGCCAGAGAAGAGATGGCTTCCAGCGTATTATTTCGATATTTGTCTTCTAGATGGAACAAAGATAGGCTATTGTGATTTGCGAATCGGTCACAATGAAAAGACTTATATCGGTGGAAATATTGGTTATGGTATTGACGAGGAATATAGAGGACATCATTATGCAGCAAAGGCCTGTAGACTATTATTTGAGCAGGCAAGAAAGCATGCGATGGATTACCTGATTATAACTTGTATGCCTGAAAATATAGCATCAGCGAGGACCTGTGAGCTGGCAGGTGGTAGATTCTTAGAGATAACAGATATTCCTGAGGATAATGAAATGTACGAAGAAGGAAAGCGACAGGTAAAGATATATCGATTTGATATTTAGGGAGTGAATAGGCTTTATGACAGGGAGGAAGGACTTATGAAGAGAATAAAGCTGTTTTTTGGGATGTTGTTCATGTTACTATTGTTTTCTGCACCGATGAGTGTGTCAGCAGAT
>JAZNMO010000145.1:0-15932 GCA_045579665.1 Lachnospiraceae bacterium | reverse complement strand
CGGCACGTTGATCGCGTGGCTGATCCCAAACGCACAGAAGAACGAAATGGAGCCCATTCTGCTGGAGCTGTCTCCCGGCGGAGCGACCGTACTGGACAATCCTCATGCCGGCGAAGAATTCGGTTATGTGCTTTCCGGCAGTGTACGCATACATATCGGAAAGAAGCGCCACGTCGCCAAACAGGGAGAGGCCTTTTATTTCACCCCTAATTCAGAGCATTTTATTGAAAATGCGGGTAAATCAAAGGCTGTTTTTATCTGGGTATCTACCCCACCTAGTTTTTAAGGGTTTTCTTACATTTTGGAGGATTTGATATGAGTAACAAATTAATTGATTTACAGCACATCACAAAATCTTACGACGGTCAGGTTATCTTAGATGACTTGAACCTTTATATCAGAGAAAATGAATTCTTGACATTATTAGGTCCCAGTGGCTGTGGAAAGACTACTACCCTACGTATTATCGGCGGTTTTGAGAAGCCTGATCAGGGACATGTCATCTTTGGCGGTGAGGACATTACAAAGCTTCCTCCTAACAAGAGACATCTGAATACAGTATTCCAGAAATATGCACTTTTTACTCATATGACAATTGCAGAAAATATCGCTTTTGGTTTGAAAATCAAAAACAAATCAAAGGCTTATATAGATGATAAGATTAAGTATGCATTAAAGCTTGTTAACCTTGAGGGCTACGGCAACCGTATGCCTGACTCTCTTAGTGGCGGTCAGCAGCAGCGTATTGCGATTGCCCGTGCTATCGTTAATGAGCCTAAGGTTCTTCTTTTGGACGAGCCTCTTGGTGCGCTTGATTTAAAGCTTCGTCAGGACATGCAGTACGAGCTGATTCGCTTAAAGAATGAGCTTGGTATTACCTTTATCTATGTTACTCACGACCAGGAAGAGGCACTTACCATGTCCGATACTATCGTGGTAATGAATCAGGGTTATATTCAGCAGGTCGGTACACCTGAGGATATTTACAATGAGCCGGAGAATGCTTTCGTTGCTGACTTTATCGGTGACAGCAATATTATCGGTTCTATCATGGTTCGTGATGAGCTGGTTGAAATTCTTGGTGCCAAGTTTGCCTGTGTGGATAAGGGCTTTGGCGAGAACAAGCCTGTTGACGTTGTTATCAGACCTGAGGACGTTGAACTGGTTGAGCCTGATTGCGGTACCATTAACGGTGTTGTTACACATATTATTTTCAAGGGTGTTCACTATGAAATGGAGGTACAGGCAAACGGCTTTGAATGGCTTGTACACTCTACCGATATGTTCCCTGTTGGCACAAAGGTCGGCATTCATGTAGACCCATACAACATCCAAATCATGCACAAGCCGGCATCAGAGGACGAGGAGGCCGCAGGAATCGATGAATAAGAAGTGGTTATCAGCACCTTATCTTGTCTGGGCTGTAGCTTTTATCATCCTTCCACTGCTGATGGTTGTATATTATGGACTGACAGATAAAACCGGTGCCTTTACATTAGAGAATTTTTTGGCTATGGGAAGCCCTGAGCACTTGAAGGCTTTAGGCTTATCCATATTGTTATCCTTAATCAGTACGATTATTTGCTTATTGCTGGCTTATCCGCTTGCTATGATTTTAGTAGCATCTAATACCAGCAAAACCAGTTTTGTTGTTCTACTGGTGATTCTTCCGATGTGGATGAATTTCCTGCTTAGAACTATGGCTTGGCAGACACTTTTGGAGAAGAACGGAGTTATCAACGGTATTCTTACGTTCTTACATTTGCCAAACCACAGCTTGATTAATACTCCGGGAGCTATTGTTCTTGGTATGGTATATAACTTCCTACCATTTATGGTACTTCCGATTTATAATGTTCTTGCCAAGATTGATAAAAATGTTATTAATGCCGCAAGAGACTTAGGTGCAAATGGTATCCAAACCTTCTGTAAGATTACTCTTCCACTTAGTATTCCGGGAATTGTGAGCGGTATTACTATGGTATTTGTACCTGCACTTACTACTTTTGTAATCTCGAACCTCTTAGGCGGAAGTAAGATTCTCCTTATCGGTAATGTTATTGAACAGGAGTTCACAACTGCCTCTAACTGGCATTTAGGAAGCGGACTTTCACTGATGCTTATGGTATTTATTATCATCAGCATGGTTATTAGTTCACTCTTTGACAAGGATGGGGAGGGCTCTGCAATATGATGAAGAAGCAAAAAGAATCCAAGGGCCGTTTCACAGGATTTTTAAAGAAGTTTTATGTATTTCTTATCTTTGTGTTCCTGTACGCCCCTATCGCAACATTAGTTGTTTTATCCTTCAATGCCAGCAAGACCCGTTCCAAATGGGGCGGATTTACTTTGAAATGGTACGCCGAGCTTTTTGAGAATGAAGCGATTCTTCAAGCATTTGGCAACACGATGATTATAGCGTTTTTATCAGCTCTCATCGCTACGATTATCGGTACTTTGGCATGTATCGGTATGCGTAATATGAAAAAGTTCTCTCAGGGTATTATCATGGGAATTACGAATGTCCCTATGTTAAACGCCGAGATTGTTACCGGTATTTCACTGATGCTTCTGTTTATTACTGTAGGTATCAGAACCGGATTTATGACTGTATTATTGGCACATATCACATTTAATATTCCTTATGTTATATTGAATGTTATGCCAAAGCTGAAACAGGTGAACAACAGCACCTATGAGGCTGCCTTGGACTTGGGTGCATCTCCAAGCTATGCCTTTTTTAAGGTAGTGTTCCCTGAGATTTTACCGGGTGTACTCTCCGGCTTCCTGATGGCATTTACTATGTCACTGGATGATTTTATTATCACCCATTTTACAAAGGGTGCAGGTGTCGATACGCTTTCTACCAAGATTTATACAGAGGTTCGAAAAGGTATTAAGCCTGAGATGTATGCATTATCAACATTATTATTTGTTACTGTTCTTGTTCTGCTTATCTTAGTCAATAAGATGCCAAGCAGTAAAGATAAAGCCCCTAAGAAGGTCTAAGTTATACTATTGCAGCCTTGAAAGCTGCTACAAGGGAGGATAAATTATGAAAAAGAAAGTTCTTTTATCTATGGTTGCTGCATTAACTGCGGTTTCTATGTGTGGTTGTGGTTCATCCGCTACATCAAATGGGGAAGTTATCGTGTACAATTGGGGAGAATACATTGACCCGGAAGTTATCGAGATGTTCGAAGAAGAATTCGGTATCGATGTAATTTATGATGAATATGAGACAAATGAGACAATGTATCCGAAGGTTGAAGCAGGTGCTGCTACTTATGATTTGGTATGCCCTTCTGATTACATGATTGATAAGATGATTGAGAATGATTTGTTACAGGAGCTCAACTTCGACAACATTCCAAATGCTAAGGCAAATATCGGTGCTTCTTACTGGGAGCAGTCTGAGCAGTTTGACCTGGGCAACAAGTACAGTGTTCCTTACTGCTGGGGTACTGTAGGTATTCTTTACAACAAAACTATGGTATCTGAGCCTATCACAAGCTGGGATGTATTATGGGATGAGCAGTATGCTGACAATATCTTAATGCAGGATTCTGTTAGAGATGCTTTCATGGTATCACTTAAGAGAAACGGTGCTTCTATGAACACTACTGATGCTGCTGAGCTTGAGGCTGCGAAGGATGCGTTAATCGCTCAGAAGCCGCTTGTTCAGGCATATGTTGTGGACCAGGTTAGAGATAAGATGATTGGCAACGAAGCTGCTATCGGTGTTATCTACTCCGGTGAAGCTATCTATACTCAAAGAGAGAATCCTGACCTTGAGTACGTAATTCCTGAGGAAGGTACTAATATCTGGATTGATTCATGGGTTATGTTAAAGAATGCTCCGAATAAGGAGAACGCTGAGAAGTTCATTAACTTCCTCTGCCGTCCTGACATCGCTCTTATGAACTTTGATTATATCACTTACTCGACACCAAACGATGCTGCTAAGGAATTAATTGAGGATGAGGATATCAAGAACTCTCCTATCGCGTTCCCTGATTTAACTCAGTACGATAACCTTGAAGCATTCCTTTATCTTGGTGAAGATTTCGATGAGAGCTTAAACGAGCTTTGGAAGCAGGTTAAATCTAACTAATAAAACTACTAAAGGTGCAGTTATGAGCTGCACCTTTTAAAATTCTCTTTTATTTACTTATCTCCCCATTCCCATGCGCAATCCATGGTATGAAGAACCAATGACTCTGGCAAATCCAGTGCCTTAATTGCTTTTTCTAGTTTCTCCTGTATAAGCAAACGTTCTTCCGTACGGTCAGCTTGTAATGCTCCAGGTGAAGTTCTTCGATTCTTTTCTTCTATTCTATCCTCTTCTGCAACCTCTGGCGTCATCTTCCAATCTCTATGTGATGCACCAACAAGCCCCAATTCCTCTATCTGCTCCTGAAGCTTTTGCACTTCCTGTTCAAATTGTTCCCACGACTTGATTTCATCCGCCTTCATTGCCTTTAATGAAGCGGCTGCTACTCTTGGAAATAGCAAATATGCTGCGCGCTCTACATTGGTAATTCTTTCTGTCCATAACATACATTCCATTCCGAGCAGATTCTCTTCATAACCTATTGCATACTTTGGAATACGTGGCGTCTCCCAAATATGATGCACATCAATAGATGAATATGGATAATCAAAATAAAAGTGCTCTATATCAGAGTATATCACTTTTCCGCCTGTCTTCATGAACTCCGCTGTCTCTTGATTATTCCCCATCCAATGATGCACAATAAAATATTTTGGAAGCATACCACCCGCAAGGCAATCGTTGAAAACTATCGTATTCT
The DNA here is from genome assembly GCA_045579665.1 of Lachnospiraceae bacterium. Lineage (GTDB taxonomy): Bacteria > Bacillota > Clostridia > Lachnospirales > Lachnospiraceae > COE1. The sequence goes on along the minus strand of JAZNMO010000145.1, from coordinate 11,118 downwards.
TGCCCTTTCGATGCAAATATTCTCCCATTTCCAATACAAACCAACGCTGTAACTCCTCTTCATCCTTCAAACCAAGCTCTTTCATTCGCTTCTGGCAATCAGGACAACGTCTCCAATGCAGCTTCAAGGCTTCGTCGCCACCAATATGAACCGCATCAAAAGGAAACAGTTCTACTATTTCATCCATGATATCCTTAAGAAATCCGACTGCCTCGTCCTTACCTGCGCAAATCAGATTTGGAAATATTCCTCCTGCATTCTCAACCTTATATTCATAAGGATTCTCTAAAATTTGTTCACAATTCTCTCTAATAACAGTTCTTCGACAGCCGTATTCCGGATAAGATGCCAACATCGCACTTGCATGTCCAGGAAGCTCAATTTCTGGAATAATCTCAATCCCATGCTCCTTAGCAAAAGCTACGATATCTCTGGCTTCTTCCTGCGTGTAATACCCACAATTATTCTCTATCTCAGAAACATTACCAAAGAAGGAAGGCCCCCTCTCGGAACCTATCTGAGTGAGCTTTGGATACCTTTTAATCTCTATACGCCAGCCCTGGTCATCTGCCAAATGCCAGTGCATCCTATTTAAACCGCAGATTTCGGCGGCTTTGATTAATTTCTTGATGTTCTCTACCGGCATATAATGCCTACAAACATCCAACATAAATCCCCTGTGCGAATACATCTTCTGTTCCATATGATTCCCCCTCTTTATCCATAGAATCTACTATAAATATATTATACCATGTACGGACGACACCTATCAAAATGCATGCCCGAACAATTATTTTCTCGTGCAATGACCGAATCCACTTCGTCTATCTTAAACCATCTGATATCATCCACCTCATCCGATGACCCAAATTCAGCTTTCTTTACTCGCGCTAAAAAACCTATCATAATCAATTGCTTCGGCGCAAAATAATAGCTCGAAACATACTGACATTCAATAACTGTCTGTCCTGTTTCTTCCATTACTTCTCTTGCTACAGCTTCTTCCAATGTTTCTGCATCATTCACGTACCCTGATACTACAGTCCACTTCGAATTTGAGATATAGTTTTGTTTCAGTAGAAGAACCTCATTATATTCATTAACAACCAAAACCTCGACTACTGGAAATGGACTGCTTCCATATATTTGCAACTAAAATCCCCCAAATAAAAAGAGCACAATTGCTGTTACAATAACACCTAAAGACGCACCCAATAAAACCTTTAATACCGTTTGATACGGTCTTTTTCCTATTTCACGTTGCTTCTGTATTTCATCCAATGTCTTTCCTTCTGAGAAAGCAACGATTTCCATATAAGTACTTAAATCATTTTCCTTTTGTACCTTATGAACCTTCCATGCATAGTAAAACGTTATTGCATAAAGTACTATCCATGTAATAATTCCATAGATTCCAAAAAGCTTTATAAGGGGAACAAATACAAGTAGACTCACTATAAATAATAGTGAAAAAATATTCCCATAGTGATTGTGTTTCTGAACTGCTGCTTCGTTAATTTCTTTTTTCATGATTTCTATATCTCCTTTTATCAATTGGTCAAGAGATATTTCAAATAAAGAACTCAGCAATAACAAGCTATGAATGTCTGGATAGCTTTTGCCAGTCTCCCAATTAGATACTGTCTGCCTGGACACATATACCTTCTCTGCCAGTTCCTCCTGAGACAATTTTAAGCTCGTTCTATATTTTCTGATTTGATTACTTAGTTCCATATTGTTACCTTTCTTACATAATAATCCCTTGACCTGATATTAGAGTATACTCTTCTTAGGAAAAAATCTATCAAAGTGCTTTGACATCCGCCAAAATCAAGGTGTCAAAGGAATTTGACACACAGCCAATCTAAGAAAACATCACTTTCTTCAAACTGTGGATAGTGAGCAGATTCTTCAAAATACACAAATTCTTTCTCTTCACATATCAAACTATCCATATATTCTTTAGCAGTTTTTGGTGATGTCATGGCATCGTATTTTCCCATTAGAAAATACACAGGAATATCTATCTTTGTTACAATTGTCGGTAGTGGATTGGCAATTGATTCTTCAATCATTCTATCCTGAAATCTTTTTGCACCAGCATAATAACAAATCACATCCATCAAATTGTACTCTGGACGCAATAAAAATCCTTCAACATAATCTACATTTTCATCTATCTTTCTCGCTGCTAATCCATTTTTTCTAACGTACTCTCTAGGAGTTATCATTTCCCCCTTAGTAATTGCTTCTGTCATACTCTCCAAAGCTACAACATCCTTAATATTCTCTTTTGCCTTGGCTGCTTCCACACATCTTTCAAGATTTTCTAACTCACCCTCTATTGGGTCTGACATCTGTCCTATACCTACATATGCCTGATACAAATCCGGTTCTATAGAAGCTGCATTTATCGCTATATATGTTCCAAAGGAATGTCCCACCAAAATGACCTGTTCTTTTCCAAAATAATCAGTGATATATTGTGTAAGTGCAAGCAAATCCTCTATATGAGTATTCACAGTGACATCCGAATAATCTTCAAAGAAATGATATGACTTTCCACTTCCCCTTTGGTCGTAATGTACAATCGTAAACTTCTCTTCCCATTCCCTCTGATACTTCACCACATATGGAATCTCCGAGCAACACGGCCCTCCATGTACAAATAACAGTATCGGATTTCCCCTATCACAACCTCTAATCATCAACTGAAGCTTGGTTCCATTTATTTCCACCTCTCGCAGTTCACTGATACTATTTTCTCCGTCTACGGAAGGTGTCCATGTTGGGAAGAATACACCAATAACAATGAGGATTGCTAATATTATTCCAATTTTTTTGAATACCTTAATTTTTTTCTTCATTTTCCTACAACCTCTTTGTAAAACAAATTATCCTATTTGCTTCCTCAAATCCCATATTCAAATGAAACGCTAAACTTCCGGTATTGGTCAGTTCGCAATCGCTGGCAAACTCAGTACAGCCCATTTCCTTCGCCCATTCTTCACATCTGGCAAGCAACTCTCTTGCGTAGCCTTGCTTTTTATATCCATCACGGATAAAAATCCCTTCCAGATATCCAACAGGACTACTATCTGTTCCTTCTACATAATCATGTCTAAGTTGGCACTGTGCAAATCCAATCGGTTGATTCTCAATCATATATATGTATATTGCACTTTCATCACTTGCAAGTATTTCTTCAAATTCCTCTGCTAGTCCCTCGACAGTATTCTCATCCCACATAAGAATCGCCATTTGAGCAAGCCTTGTCGCATCTTCCTTAGTTGCTTTGTATATCATAATCTTTCTCCAATCCTACTCTTCCTTTACCAGTTTACCGCATATATGCTCCGATGTTAACTGCAAAAGAAGTGTATTAAGTCCTGACTGCTTAATTTCTTTTTCTATGTACCCGCTATCCTGCGTGAATTTATAGCTAAGCTTTGTTGTAATATCAGCAATCATATCCATATCATCTATGATTTCAATCTTTCCAAATACAATAACACTTTTCACATTCCAAGCCCATTCACCCTCATTTCGGTAGCCTTTATCGTAGACACAAAAAGATACCTTATTGTGCTTTTTCAGCGCATCCAATCTGTGTCCTACTTTGCCACAATGAAAATAAATTTTTCCATCTTCCTCATTATACCAATGATTCATCGGCATACCGTAAGGATAATCGTCATCTCCCAAAACCGACAATACACCTCTTGTTTCATTCTTCAATACTTCTATACAATCCTTCTCTGATAGCTTTTTATTGATTCTTGTTAGTTCTCTAAACATTTTGCTCCTCCTTTTGCTTATACTCATCCGCCAATATGGAATACCAGACCTCATCGATAATTCCCTGATTACTTCTGCCGGCTGCTCGCCATGTACCCTCATAAGTCATTCCTATCTTCTGCATTACTCGTCCTGACTTCGGATTGTTTGGTTCATGGTCAGCAGCAATTCTATTAAAACCAACCTCTTCAAACAGATATTTTAAAACTACCTTGCCTGCCTCAGGCATAATACCTTGTCCCCACCAGCGAGTCCCCATACACCAGCCAAGTACAGCTGATGCTCTATCCTCATTATGCTGCACAACAGAAATATTTCCAATTAACTCGCCAGTCTCCTTTAGTTCGATTCCCCACTGATAAAAATCAGGCTTCACATATTCCTCTATCCATGACTGCAATACCGCCTTGGTAACCTCTACATTTGGATGTGTCGGCCACGTCAAAAACTTCGTCACTTCATCCTCCGACGCCCAATTCCGATACATTGCCTGTGCATCTTCTATCACAAACTGACGTAATATCAGTCTATCAGTTTCTATTCTTATCGTTCCCTTATGATTCATAATCCTCTCTCCCTCATTCTTCTATTATTTTCTCAACAAGCTTCACTGCTGACTCCACCATCTTAGGACAAAGTGTAACAAACAACCCTTTTGCCCTTGCTTCTACTTTTTCTTCCGGTATTGACAAGTCATAACCTAATATTTCTTTGCAAATATACGAGCCATTCTCCTTGGCAAATGAGTCCAAAAATCTTACTGTTACATCATTTGTTTTCGTCCTGCTTTCTATATCATCAATATCACATTGACCATATTTAAGCCCCAGTGCCATCAAAGCTCCTACACAGGCGCCACACACTTCGCCCTTGCACATTCCTCCACCGAAACAGCCTCCTAACTTTAAGGCCTGCTTTTCCGTAATTCCTAATTCTTCTGCAAATACCGCAAGAACAGACTGCGAACAATGATAATTATTCTGTTCAAACAACTTTTTTGCTTTCTCTACACGTGTCATTTCATAATCTCCTCATATAACTATTTATCTTCCGTAATAGTCCGTCTCCTCAATCTCTAATTCCCATATCTTCCACTGCTCCCCGCAAAGCTCTAAAATAATATCTTTATCCAGCTTTACATCCTGGAATCCAGCCGCTTTATAGCAGTAATAAGCCGGCATATTGTTATCAAACACACCTAATGTAACCTTTTGGACCTTTAATATCTCAAAAGCATACTTCAACGCAAGCTGTAACATCTCTTTTCCGTATCCCATCCCCCTTTTTGCATCGTCTACAATTACAAAGCCAAATCGCAGGATTGTTTTCTTTTCATCCTTAAATCTCATAATTAAGTGACCAACCGGGCCATTCTCATCAAAAGCTGTCATCGGGAAAAAATTATCCTCTTCCTCACAATCACCGTTATATTCCATGTATTTTTGATTCATTGCAGCTTCTGTAAGCGGATATGACTCCCATCTGTCAGCACTCCATTTTCTAAAGCTAACCTCATCCTTACACCATGTTACAATACTCTTTGCATCACAGCTTTTATACGGTCTAAGTCTCAGCATATTTTATCACTCCTTCATCATTTGCCTTAAATCATCCCACCGTTCAATTACCAATACATCCTCTTGCTCCGTATATGGTAGTTCAATTGCTCCCCGATACCAAATCGGGAAGATTCCTGCATTTCTTGCTCCTATCACATCGCAGTCATAATTATCACCTATGTACCAGACATCCTCTGCCGAAAGTCCTGCCTTTTCCAACGCAAGCATAAATATTCTCTTATTCGGCTTACGAAACATGTACTCGCTTGTTGCTATAATAAATTCAAACTCATGATTAGGCATAGTATTCGAAATACGTTCTACTAGAGCCTCCCCGCAATACGAAATATTACTGATTACACCTGTACGAATCCCCTGCTCCTTCAAAAAATCCAAGAATTCCATAATCCCATCCGTCGCCACGCCAGGTGCCGCCTCATCCCAGAAGATTCTGTCTTTTTCTTTATTGGATAAAGGAACTTCTATCCCTAATGATTCATACAAATATGGGGAAAACATACTATTGGGTACTTCCATCTGACATAAATGCTTTCTTGCCGGGTCAAATCTTCCTAATTCGTCATTAATTCTATTTGCTTCTTCCTGCACAGCCTCCGCAGATAAGTTGTATTTATTCTTCGTGGCATGCTTTAAAATGGCAGCCGTTCCTTTCACGCCATCAAATTTTCTCTCATTTACTAATGTCTGCCCATAGTCAAACAATATCATTTTGGGTAATTTCATGTTGTTCCTCCTAAAATCCAATTACTTCTTAACAAGATAAAGCATCACCAACTGAGGCAACTCAACTATTCCGCCATGTTCATTAATATAGTCTTTTACCTCTTTTAAATAAGCATTCCTCGTATCAACATCCAATAACTGTGTACTTGAATATGTATTAATCAACATTGCATATCTTTCTGCATCATAGGTATCTATCCAACGATACTCATAGCACACCGGTTCTGCAAAACATCCACCTGACTGTATCTGCATAATTCTTTTATCCTTGACAGCCCTTATTCCATCTTCATCAAAGCCTAAAGATTCATTCGGCAAATACTTTTTCTTAATCCTATTCAATCCTTCAAATATTCCGTGATTATAATAAGTAACTGAGGACATATGCCAAAATACCGCCATCGTTCCACCTTCTCTTAACATACTCCAAGCCTTTGGATAACCAACTTCACTGTTAATCCAATGAAAGGCTGTTGCTGAGTATATCAAGTCATACTGGCTATTTGTCTGGTACTCCTCAAAGTACGAACAAACCACATCTATATTTTCTATATCCTTATATTTTCTTCGTAGGAAATCTGCCTGTTCCTTACTAACTTCCAATACATCTATATTGTATCTCTGATTTTCAAGGAACAAATCTGTAGCCTGTCCCGTCCCTGCTCCAACTTCCAGAATGTGTGAATTGGTATCTATCCCCGAAAACTCCCTCACTTTCTCATAAAGCTCCTGAGGATATTTTGGACGAGCATACTCATAGTCACTTATGACATTTGAAAATGTATTTTTTAATAAGTCATTTCTATCGTTCACTCAAACACCTCTATCTTTTTATCATAGCTACTGTATCAAACAATAAACCATTATCGCCTGCTGTACCTCCAGCAAACATTTCTTAAACTCATATCCTACAAAATACTCTGAATCAATCACATCAGCCGAAACCTCTTCACCTCTATAAAATGGCGGACAAGAGTTCAACATCGCTCCTTCATTTGCCATATCCATAACAGTTTTTGTGACCTGAAAGTCTCGAAAAACATCAACTACATCTACCTGCAAAGAATCCGTGCAAACAATATCTTTTCCTTTAATCGCTTCACAAATATTATGATATATCGCTACTCCTTCCATCTCATGCCCTTTTGCACAGCACTGTTCCAACTCAAATCCCATAACTTCAGCAGCTTCTTTCCACGCCAGACCGATATTACCCTTTGCGCCACAGAACAAATACTTATCCTGAAGAAAATCCTTTCTAAGCTTAAAAAGTGCATACATATCCGAAACAATTTCACAAGGATGATTCACAGATGTCATTGCATTAATTACAGGAACTGACAGATACTTTGAAAGCTTCTCCACCACACCAATATCCTTATGTCGCGCAACCACCAAATTAGCCCAGTTATTCAGATAGCCACATACATCCTTCAAATCTTCTTTTTTATCAAGTGTTTCCGGTGAAAACAGAATTGTCTGTCCGCCTAACAAATGAATTCCTTTTTCAAAAGAAATTCGTGTTCTAATGCTAGACTCAGGGAAAAACATTACTACACACTTCCCTTTTAAGATATCTGTATACTTTCCCTGCTTAATCTCATCTGCTATGCGAAAAATATCAAATATATCCTCTGATTTATAATCCGTTAATCTTACAAAATGTTTCATTTTGTTAAGCCTCCTACTTCCAATCCTTCCATACATCCGGTACAAAACCTATTGTAGCCTGCTTACCATTTCTAACAATCGGAGTTCTCAACACCTTCTGATTTTCCAAAATTTTCTCATCCTTATCCTCATCAGCAATATATTGAATCAGCGCTAATGTGTCTTTGTCCTTACAGTTCTCATCAAGCATCTTCTCAATACCACCAACCGCTTGCTTCACACTGGTATACTCGCCCTTACTCATACCCTTTTCTTTCATATCTATAAACTGATATTTGATATTTCTCTCCTTGAAATATCGCATCGCCTTCTTCGTATCAAAACACTTATTTATTCCAAATATTTGTATGTTCATAGCTTCCTCTCCTCTAATACGACCTCACCTGGATTCCCCACTTGCCATCTTTCAAAGTTACAATCCAAACATTGTCATGTTCACTCATTACGTTTCCATTTACATCTTCTCTGTAATAACTGTATAGGAAGTGAACCTTATTTTCCGAAACCAATATCGGCTCTCTCCTTGTAACCACAGTCCTTTTAAATCCTTGTTTTTTCAAATCTTCGAAAAACATTAGTGGTAATTGCCCTGCTTCCTTCCAACAAATGACTTCATTTCCACTAATAATATAGTGAGGAAAATGAAAACAAGCATCCATTCCCGCTATATCCTCATTTTCAAAGCATTTACCAAATTTGTCTAAGCACTCTAGGGCACCTTCTATGAGAGTCTTTTGTTTTAAGTCATCTGTGTTATGTTTAAATACTTGTATGTAGTCAGTCATACTTTCATGCTCTCCTTTATTATCCATTGTATTTTCAACCTTCCGACTATTTCGAGCATTCCGCATCTCCAGTCGGGATAATTTACTTATTCTTTCCGACTGAATACACCTTTTCCATTCTCTAGTCGGGATTTTCTAATTACTTTTCCCGACTGCTCACCTCATTTTTCTTATCCAGTCGGATTATTTGACCTTTTACCCCCGACTGACCGCACAATTTCTCTTCTCAAGTCGGGAAATGTTCTTTTTATCATATATAATTCTCAATCGCCACAACTCTCCTACCAACTGCACCTTACCATCATTACATTCATAAGGAATATCCTTCTCATACTGAAATCCAAGCTTTCTCATTACATTACCAGATGCAGAATTCTCTATGGCAAACCTCCCTACAAGCTCATGGATTCCCAATTCCCTACTAGCAAATGACAAAATCTCTTTCATTGCTTCAGTCGTGTAACCATTTCCCCAATATCTCTTCCCAAGGTTATAGCCAATTTCCCAGGATGAAACCTCATCTTCGTAGTAAATAAGCCCAGTTCCTATCAACTCATTTGTATCTTTTAAGACAATCGCAAATCTGTACCAATCATCCTTCTCAATCTGCCCAACTTCAAACACAAGCCATTCTCTTGTTTTCCCTATATCATTATGACTTGTCCAAAACATATATCGGGCAACCTCTGGGTCTGACTCCCAGCCTTCAAAAACTGCTTCTGCATCATCCAACTTAAATGGACGTAATATAAGTCGCTTGGTTTCTAATATAGGCGTATGCATTACTAATTTCCCCCTTTGAACCGAACTAACACGTCTCTATTCTTATACATTATCTTCTTTCTTCTGGGCACATATATCCTCAATCACACACCCTGCATTCAGTCTGCGAACTACCTGTTCTTCAAGTACAGAACTTCCCTTTGACATATCACCATTCAGCCACTGCCATTCTTCTGTCAATCGCACTCTACCATCCTCCATAATACTCGGTGTACTATGACATCTACCGATTCTCACCTCATTCTGAGTATTGATATGCTGATAATAGAAATCTAATTCTCCATTAACAGCCACTGTTCCAAGCAAATCGCCTTTAAAAACATCCTGACCGAAATAATTTGCCCACACAACATTCCCTTTCTGATGATATTCAAACAGTGTACTACTATCCACCTCGCCATTTGCTGAATTAGAAACAGACACAAAGTACTTACCTTCATAAGATATTTCCTTACTTACCTTAGGCAACTCTTTTACCATAACCTCATATACCAATACCACGCCATCTCCTACCCAGATACGCTCATGCTTAAGAGTGTTATAACCTCTCTGTTCATACATATGACTTGCTGGAAGTGACGCGTCTAACTGCGCATAGCTATGTTCTTTTGCAATTTCTTCTTCCAGACACTGCATAATGAAGCTACCATAACCATATCCCTCATATCTTGGCAAGACATACACTCTCGTAATATGGTTACCTTCATAGCTTCCAGTTCCCACCATCTTATCATCAACCTTCAAAATACTGACATGCCCCTTATCAATATCCTTCACAATATTCTCTTTGCTGTGATGATGACTAAAAAACTTTACGACATCATAGGGGTAATACTTTGGATAAACTGTTATGATTGTTTCCTGTACTAACTTATATATTTCCTCTGCATCTTCTTTTGTTGCTCTTATATATTCCATAGCTTCTTTCTTGTGACAGATAAATTCTCACATTTCTGCCACATCCTCCTTTCTTGATTAGAATCACAAATTAATGTTCAATAATTTCCATTTTGATTTCATCATTTCTTGCTTCAATTTTTACCTTTCCTCCGATGGGAAATGTCATCATCGGAAATACATGTCCAAAATCTACACCGAAAATCACAGGAATACTTGTATCTATTTTGTTCTCAACAATCTTTCTAATGACCACTTCATCTAGCTAACAGCTTTCCTCAAATCTTCCAAAGACAATTCCTTTTATGGATTCTGCTCCTGAAACCTGTAATAAGGATTGAAGATTACGGTCAAACTCATAAATAAAATAATCTCCCATGATATTTATCATCTTCAATAAATAACACTTTATCTTTCAAGTCAGGCATATATGGAGTACCTTGCAATAGATTCAATGTACAAAGGTTCCCGCCTATGATTTCTCCTTCACATATTCCTTCTTGGATAACATGATAATTACCTGCTGATTGAGAAGGTAATATACGTAAAGCATTTTCTCCCATCATGCAATCAAAGAAATTCTTTTGTGTGTATTCAGCCTCTTGTTCAAAACCAAAGGTACTAAAATGTGGTCCATGATATGTCACCAACCCTGTATTTGCATAAACTGCATTCAACAAAACAGTGATATCTGAATAACCGCATAATATCTTAGGATTGTTTCTAATTAAATCATAATCTAAATAGTGTCTGCTGATTAAACCGTTTTCGGTTCAAAATCAGCAGATTGATATGTTATTAATCTCGTCAGCAAAATTAGCGCAAAAAGTATTCGTGGCTGAATCTTGAAAAGATTCGTAACAAATACTGATAATGCAATT
>JAZNMO010000144.1:0-15731 GCA_045579665.1 Lachnospiraceae bacterium | reverse complement strand
ATTCAGAAGAATGGATTGAATATGTCAAGAGAGTTTCCGGAGGTGGATAATGGCAGAACAGAAAGAAATTAAATATGACCTTGACGGATATGACATTATTACAAATGCACTTATGACGTTGCTCAATCAATATCCGGACTTAGGAAGTGATGAAATCAGATTTGCTACATTTGGCACAGAAAGCGGTATTGCAATGTTTCCATCAATGGGAGCCGTAGTTGAAAGTGAACGGCGGTCTGTTACTGGAAAAGTGTATCAGAATTGCAATTACCCCTTTAACATTGTGTACAAAGTTGCCGGAGTATCTGAAAGCAATAAAATCCAAGTCAAAGATTTTCTTGATAAGATTGGAAAATGGCTTGAAATGCAACCGGTGACTATCGGAACGCAAGAATACAAATTAGAAGCATATCCGGCATTAACGGATAATCGAGAAATAACATCTATATCAAGGACTACGCCAGCTTATCTCGAATCCATAGAGGAAAGCAAAGTAGAGAATTGGGTGATATCCATGATATTAAGATATAAAAATGAATATCAATCGTAACTATTAACCGGTAGCACGTTTTGAGTGTTATCGCTAACCTACACACCTTTTAAAAGTTATAGGTAGAAAGGAATTTTTTATGAAATTAAAAAGAAGTGCATTAGCACATTTTCTGGACTCTGCATGGAACAAAAAGGTAGCAGATGCAAGCAAGGCAGTGTTTGAAATCCTGGGTGATGATATTGAGGAAATGACTGTAGATATGAATGCAGACCTTTCTTCAACCAAAAATATTTTAGATCAGGTTAAAACCGTTGACAATGGCTTTACTCCTTCCATGTCTGCTGACCCTTGGTATGCAAATACCGAAAGCAAATTATATCCTCATATGCGAGACATTGTATTTGAACAGATTTCCGGTGATGAAAGAAAGACTCTTATGTTGGAAGTGCTTATTGAAGACACTGAAGCAGACACATATCTTGCATATTTGAGAGAAGTAAAAGTTACTCCCACTTCTTACGGCGGCGGCACCGAGGGTGTAAACATTCCGTTCACTGTAGATTTTGATGGAGCATGGGTAAAAGGTACCGTAACGGCTGAATCTGTTAAGGCTGGAAATCCTGTATTTACAGAAGGCGAATCATTATAAAAATAAAAGGAGTTAAAAAATGGGAGATATTATCTTAAGCAAAGAGATTTATGAGACAGTACGAATTAAGGACCATACCGGCAAGGTGCTGTCAGAATTTTCTTTTAATCCATCCGATGCAAATATCGTTGGACGTTATGAAGAATTTGTTAAGGGATTAGAAGATTTGAGGAGCCAGATTCATGCGTATGAGGATTCTGAAAAGGATGGCAAGTACGATAAGAATGCAGAAAAGCTGGATGTTATTAACAGGAATATCTATGAAAGAATTGATTGCTTGTTAAATACAGATGCGGCAGAAAGCATTTTTTCTGTCATGGGTCCGCTTTCACCTTTGCCTAGCGGTGATTACTATTTCTCTTTTATCCTTGACCAGATTGGTAAAAAAATTACTAACGCAACCGGTGCAAGAATGCAGAAGATTGAAATGAAAGTAAAAAAACACACCGCTAAATATCACAAATAGTCTATGAGTAGTGCATGGGAATTTCCCACAAACTTAAATGTGGGTGGAGTAGATTACGAAATTAGGACGGATTATAGGGTGGTGCTTGATTTATTCACTGCCCTATCAGACCCAGATTTGACGGATGATGACGAACGTATGACGGCATATATGCAAAGTAAGGTAATTATGGAAATTATGTTTCCAGATTGCGACAACATACCTATGGAGCATTGGCAAGAAGCCTTGGACAAAGTATCCGAATTTATTGATATGGGATTAGAGGAAGAAGATAAAAATAAGCCCAAATTAATGGATTGGAACAAAGACGCACCCTTAATAAGACCTCAAATAAGCAAAATATTGGGATATGAAGTTTTAGAGCCCAGATATACGCATTGGTGGTCTTTTCTAGGTGCATATATGAATATTGGCGAATGTTTATTTGCTTCTGTAATTGCCATCCGTCAAAAAAAAGCTAAAGGCAAAAAGCTGGAAAAGCATGAACAGGAATTTTACAACGAAAACAAATCGTTGATTGATTTTAACAAAGTAGAAAAAAGAAGTAAGGAAGAAAAAGATGCCCTTATGGATATACTCTACGGACACAAGAAGAAGTAACCGGGCATTCAGTTTTGATGGATGCCCCTAACCTTATAAATTAGAGGTATTTATCATGGCAAGAAGTGACGGTAGAAAGGGTAAATAATATGAGTGAACAGATTAAGATTGATGGTGGTTTAAAAACATATGACCTTGTAAACCATGAGGGAAAACTTTTAGGGCAGTTGACTTTTAACCCGTCTGATACAAACATTGTGAGACGTCATGGAGAGGTAATGGAACAGTTGGACAAGTTAAAAGAGGATTTTAGCAGATCAGCAAGAAAATCCACTGTAAGTGAGGATTTGGCAGAGATTGATAGAATCGTATGCGAAAAAGTTGATTATCTGTTAAACGCAGATGTATCAAAGACATTGTTTTCTATCATGGGTCCTTTTTCACCATTGGCCAGTGGACAGTTCTTTATCGAAAATGTCATGGATGCTATTGGAAAAGTAATCCAGGCAGATAATGTCGGTAAGGCTAAGAAAGTTAAGCAGAAGATTGATAAATACACTGCTAAATATCACAAGTGATACTGTAATGATTATGCCGGGCATTCAGTTTGATGGATGCCTCTAACCTTAATAATTGGAGGTAGATAATATGAGTGCAAAAGCAGACGGCTCAATTATTATTGATACAAAAATAGATACAAGCGGTTTTGATGAAGCTATGGAATCGCTTGGAAAGGAAATTGATAAAAGCACAGATGGCATACAGGATGTTGGAAAGAAAGTAGGTGAAGAGTTTTCCAAGGGCATAAAGGAAGGAATGGGAGAGCCTTTAAGTGAACCTTTGGAAGAAGAAACGCTGAATATACAAAGCAGACTTAATACATTGTCTGGAAGTATGACTAAATTCGGTACAAAGTCAACATTGGCATTAACCACACCTTTGACTGCCTTAGGTGGGAAAATGATTGAATCAGCGGCAGAAATGAATGCGGCATCCGCACAGTTTTCACAGGTCTTTGGTAACTTGGAAAGTGATGCGGCTTCAAGTCTGGGAAAAATTGCAGACGATACCGGCATTGTAGAAGAACGATTAAAGGGAAGCTACACGCAGATAGCGGCATTTGCAAAAACATCAGGGCTTGATACTGCAGATGCTTTAGAATTATCCAACAGGGCAATGTTGGCAGTTGCGGATAGTGCGGCATTTTATGATAGGTCTTTAGAGGAAACTGCAGAATCGTTACGCTCCTTCTTGAAAGGAAATTACGAAAATGATGCGGCATTAGGTTTATCTGCAACAGAAACAACGAGAAATGCGGCGGCTATGGAGTTGTATGGACAATCCTTTAATGATTTATCAGAAGCACAAAAGCAGTTGACACTTCTTAAAATGGTTGAGGATGCAAATAAGTTATCCGGAGCATTGGGGCAGGCATCAAGAGAATCTGATACATGGTCTAATGTAACCGGAAATCTGAATCAAGAGTTTACTAATTTGCTTGGAACTCTGGGACAAAACCTTTTGCCGGTTGTTACACCTATAGTACAGTTTATTTCTAATCTGTTGGAAAAATTCGGAGAGTTAGACCCAGGCATTCAAAAAATCATTGTTATTATTGGTGTTGTGGTAGCGGCAATGGGACCGCTTATATTACTTGTAGGTGGTATTATATCCTCGGTTAGTGCATTGATACCAGTAATTAGTGCCGTTATAGGGGCATTGAATCCTGTGACATTGACTATAGGTGCTGTGGTGGCGGCCATTGCATTATTGATAGCAAACTGGGACAAGGTAAAGGCTGTCATGGAGAAATTTGATGATTTCTTACAAAATGTCTTTGCTACAGATTTTTCAAATATATTCGGCTCTGTACTGGGTGAGCCGCTTAATGCCTTTTTTGCGAATGTAAAAAACATATGGGAAAGCATCAAAAAGATATTTAGCGGTATTATCAGTTTCATAACTGGTGTATTTACCGGAGATTGGAAAAAGGCATGGAACGGTGTAAAAGATATCTTTGCAGGGGTATTTGGTTTGTTTGAATCCATAATAAAAACACCTATTAATGGAGTTATAGGACTTATAAATGGTCTTATTGGCGGTATTGTGGATGGTATAAACTTGGTGATTGGGGCCTTAAATGGTTTGAGCTTTGAAGTGCCAGATTGGGTACCTGGTATTGGTGGTTCAACTATGGGATTTGACATACCAAATGTAGAAAAAATTAAAATACCATATCTTGCAACAGGAGCCGTTATTCCACCCAATGCACCATTTATGGCAATGCTTGGTGACCAGAGGAATGGACGTAATTTAGAAGCGCCTGAAGGACTTATAAGGCAGATAATGAGAGAAGAAATGGCCCAGATGGGAATAAACGTAACTTTTGAAGTTGAGGGTGACGAAGCAGGAATATTTAGAGTAACACAGAGACAGGCAAAAATGTTTACAAAGCAGACAGGAAAGCCTGCATATTAAGAAAGAGGTGTTAAATATGCTTTTTAAATTTGGAGATTTTGATTTGACACCTTATATGGTGGAAAAGGGATTTAAGGCAAGACCTAACGCAAGGCAGGATTTGGACAGCTACACGGATGCAACCGGTGAAACGCACCGAAATGCTTTAAATCACACAAAAACCATTGTAACGGCTTCCATAATGCCTATGAGCAAAGCAGAAAAGGTTGTATTTATGCAGGGAATCACTTCTAATTACATAAATCCATTAGAAAGAGATGCAAATTGCACTTATTATGACGAGGAATACGATGTAGAAAAAACAGGGCATTTTTATCTAGACCCTAATTTTGAAATTGTAGTAAACAAAGACGGAAAAGACAAAAAATACGAAGAATTTAGCATGACGTTCACGGAGTATTAAGAATGATAGTAAATGAGGAAACAAAAAAAGCCTACTTTGGAAGTAGTGATAAAAAATTAAATATTGTATTCCCGGAATTATCCCTTAATATTCCTATGAGTCAGATTTATTCTCAATCGATGAATTTGGTTGAAATGCTAATTGACAGCGACAACATAGAATTTGTCGGATGCATTGCTTCAAAATTCGAGATTCAAATATCTGGAATCTACCAAAACATTAAAGGACAAAAAATTGAAGTAAGCATAAATGCAGATGACACGGAAGATATTCCATTGTTTAAGGGAATAGTAGATACGGCCGAGCGTCAGACAAACAGAAATTATAAAAAGATTGTTGCATATGACGAATTGTACACTAAGGGCAATTTTGATGTTGCCGCATGGTATAACTCTTTAGAATTTCCGTTGACGTTAAAAGAAATAAGAAATAGTTTATTTTCTTATGTTAAAATAGAGCAAGATTCGGTAGAATTGCCAAATGATAATGTGCTGATTAATAGAATAGAAAATATAAATACATTAAAAGCAATAAATGTAATGAAAGCCATCTGCCAAATCAACGGAGCATTTGGAATTATCAACAGACAAGGATTGTTTGAATATAGGATTTTAAAAGAGCCAAAATCAAAGAGTGGCGCTTTCCCTGGTCTTACATTATTCCCACCTTTTTATCCCGGTGTGATTTATGAAGAAGATGGAAACAAGGTAGAGGTTAAAGACGTGCCTTTTTATAAGAAGGTAGATTATGAGGAGTATTCCGTTAAGCCAGTGGAAAAAGTAACTATACGGCAGACGGATAGTGACGTTGGGGTAACTTATGGCGATGGAACAAACAATTACATTATTCAAGGTAATATGTTTACCATTAATCTTTCAGAAGATACCTTGCGGACTATAGCACAGAATGTACATACAAATATATCTAACATTGAATTTGTACCATTCTCTTCTGACAATAGCGGATATCCTTTTGTCGAGGTTGGATTGGATGCGGTGAGTTATTACGCATACAATTTTGAAGCTTCAGCAAGGGCAAGAAGCAATGATGTGTACAGCAAAAAGACATTTTATGTATTTAAGCGTACACTTAGCGGAATACAAGCTTTAAAGGACAATTACGAAGCACAGGGAGAAGAATACCAGAGCGAATTTATTACCGATTTGGGCATGAGGATTGATTCCGTTAAGCGGGATATAAGCAGACAAGTGTCCATGAAAACTTATACAAAGCAAGAAATAGATGATATGTTTGCAAATCAATTAAAAGTGCTTTCAGTACAAGAATTACCTGAAAATCCGCAGCCCAACACTATTTATCTGATACAAGGTGAGGTGACAGTTAGCTAATGGGCAGACAATCATCGAGAATGTATTATAACGAAAACGACCATAAGGATGTGTATTACAACGGAAGTTATCACAATGCCATGTATTTGACGGATGCGGATGCTAATGCTGAATTGATTTGGCAGAAGCTACAAGACGATGATTATTTTTCTGTTAGAGTAATTGATTACATGGTAAATTATGAAACCGGTGATATGCCTTCTGGTGGACAAAGAGGATATGTTGCTTTCACAATGGGAAAGATTAACCAAAATTCTTATACGATTGATTGGGGTGATGGCACTGTCACAACAAATGTCAATAATCATACATATCCTACAGGAAATGGTACAAATTACACAGTTAAAATATATGGCGAGGCATTTAGGTTTCAGGCACCAGTTGCGTATCAAGGAGTCGCATGTTCTTGTGTAACAGAGATTCTTACACCGATTAAGAGAGGAATGTCAGTAACTAATTTTGATTTAGAAAATGGCATACCAAGTTATAACGGTATGTTTGAATATTCTGTATTGTTGAGGGAAGTGCCACAAGATTTATTTATAAATGTAAACGATTATGAATCTTTGTCTTGTGGTGGTATGTTTGCCAGATGTGGAATAAGCAGTGTTCCTACCGGATTGTTTGATGGGGTAAGAAATTGGGCAATTGATAGTTTTTACTATGGTTGTAAAAACATAATGGCAGTACCTTATGGCGCGTTTAGCGGCGGCACCTTTGCTCCCCTTTCCACAAAGGTATTTGAACAATGCGGCGGATTACGATTTTTATATGATTATCCGGGAGGTTCTGCACCTAGTTTTGCAGGAACAATTATTGAGGTTGTTGATTGTTTCTTTAGGGATTTAGAATCCGTAAATGGTATGTTTAATGGAATATCCACATTAAAGACGATAACAAACAAGCTATTCAGATACAGCCCCAACATTATATCGACGGCATATTGTTTTAATAATTGTACGAATCTGATGGCAATTCCTGAAGGATTGTTTGATGGATTGGAATTGTTGGAAGATGCAAGATATTGCTTTTGTGGTTGTACGTCTGTTAACGAGGTTCCAAACGACTTGTTCCATGATTGTTTTGTTGCAAATAACTTTATGGCATGCTTTAGTGGTTCGGGAATAGAAGAAATACCAAGTGATTTATTTGCAAGCATAAACGGAAGTCAAATAAATTTTGCTAGTGCATTTCAGAATACACCTATTACATCAATTCCATTAGGATTGTTTGATGGATGTAAAGAAAATAGTAATTTCCAAAGTACGTTTTCTGGTTGCGAAGGTGTTGTATCAAGCGTGCCTGATTTATGGAACTATACAGATAATGGCAGTGCTTGCTATAGTGCTTGTACAAATGCAAGCAACTATGATGAGATTCCAGACAGATGGAAATAAAATAGGAGGTAGATTATGGCGTATAATGCAGAATATCAAAGACCTTATGAGGGCGGATATGTAAATCTTCCAAGTGAAGAAACTCCAGAAAAGGCAGAATTTATGAACGCAAGGGATGACACAATTATTAAAATTGAGCAATTCCTTGCAAATCTTGACCTTAGTGGTCTTGGTAGCGATTATGCTTTGTTGAGTGAAGCAGGATGCTCTCTTGGATTAAATATTGATAGCAATTATATTATGACTATCAGTTTAAAGAACAAGGCAGGTGCGGTATTAGATTCTAAGAATATTGACTTCCCAATAGAAAGCTCAATTATTGATATAGATTATGCGGATGGCAATCTAATATTGACTTTGCAAAATGGTAATTCTGTTTCTGTTGGTATTTCTGATATTGTTAGAGGTCTTGTACCGACAACACGGAGAATAGCCGGTATTGATTTAGCAGATGATATAACAGCGGAAGAGCTGGTGAGTAAGGAAAGAGAAGTCGCAGGACAGATATATGTGGATTTTGACAATGCTGAAGAAGCTGAAAAAGCAATATTCCCTTATATGCCATATCCCAAAGATGCAAGTGGAAACAAGTTGATTGGAGAAGCAGGGCAGATATATGTAGCTAATGGTGATGGTACATATTCTTGGTTGACCGTTAAAAGTGCGGAAGGTGGTGCGTACTGATGGCAAAGGTATGGATTGAAGAAGATACGCTTACAGGAATAGCAGATGCGATAAGGTCGAAAAAGGGTATGGATGATTTGATACCCACAACAAATATGAGAAATGAGATATTGTCAATTAGTAGCGTAGGAGTAGGTATTGAGGGAGGATATGTCGCACATTTTTATGATGAGGATAGAAATCTTATTCAAATAATATCTTCAAAAGATGCAATGATAAATGCTCCGTCATACAAGAATAGTAAGTGGATTGATGATAGTGGTGAATCATTTGTGGATTTCCCGTTGCTATTAACCCAAAATGAAAGCTATTATGCCATGATTTTCACCACTTATGCAGACCTTCTTTATGATAATTTCGGTGTAAACAGAGACGAATATCCTTATATTCTGGTTACAGCTCAAGACGGTGAAAGTTGGACACATTTTTTTGCGTATTTTTTGACAGAAATGCCGAACGTCACTAATTCCTCATTTAATGTGGGTGCAGGTTTTAGAGCACGATACCAACCTGCAACACATCAAGAGACAGATATGGCTACATCCGTAGATTTATTAATTCAAAATGCATCAAGAACATTAGAAAATATTAGTGGTTATTCTGGAAACAAAAGTGGTTATATGATTTATGGCAATTTTGATAATGAATATTTGGATGGCAACCTTAATGATTCGGTTGAAAATTCGTTGCTAATGTCAAGAAAGGTGGAATAAAAATATGAATGCATATATAAATTCAATTATATCGACAGATGAAAACGGCGAAAAATTCATACTTTACCCGCGGACAAAGCAAGAAGCTGTTGAAGGTTTGGGAGAAGTTCTAAGCGAAATCAATAACAATGTTGATTTGTTAGAAGAAAAATCGGAAAATTATTTGGAACTTACTGGTGGTACACTGAGTGGTGATATAAACACGAAAAATATTGTTCCTACCGAAGCTGGTGTTCATGCTTGTGGAAAAATTGCTAAGCCTTGGGTTAGTGTAGCGTCTTTGAGATTTATACTAAGAAATGCAGAAGGAACGGCAAGTTATGGTGAATTAATAATAGACACAGAAGGTACAAGTGAAACAGTTGGAATATCTGATTTGAGTTTAGGTAATAAAACACCAGAAGGCACAGAGGGCAATGCTATTGGACAATTGACATTGTATGGTAATGGAAGATTTTATAGCAAAGTCAAGGCGAATGATTATTTGACCAAAAATGTTCAACACATTTTACCTAAGCAGTCAGGGACACTCGCTCTACAATCAGAGGTCGATGCATTAAAGGCTAGAATTGAAGCACTCGAAGCACAATTATTAAATTCATAATGGAGGTATAAAGTATGTATAGCATTATTAAAAACGTAATTGAGTCAAAAAACTATGAGTTGGCAGATATGCTGACAAAGATTGATACCATTTGGTTACAGAGTAGTAAGGTGAATGGTGGCATTACTGATGAAGAAAAGGCAGAGTTGATTGCACTTGCAAGACAGAATGCCGAGGTACGGCAGAGTATTGATATTCTTGCAAAGTTGGAAGAACTGGACAAGCGTGTTAGGGCGAATGAAGAAATCATTAAGAAGTTGACCGAAATCGAGGAAGGCATCGAAGATGGCGAAGAGAAAATTTACGAAGAATATGTTTCTGGTCGTTGGTGTAAAAACGGAGATATTTTTACCTTTGAAGGAAAGGTTGTTAAATGTATTGCACCAGAGGGAGTTACTTGTGTATGGAGTCCTTCTGAATACCCAGATTATTGGGAAGAAGTTGTTGAGGATGCACCATTAACAGAGTAAATATTAACATGGGGTGGTTGAAAAAAACTGCCCCTTATAAACAAAAGAAGGGCAGAGGGTAAAATAAAATGATTGAAAAAATCTTTGTAGAATTGGCAACAAGCAAAATCATTGAAGGAGTTGTATTAGCAATCGTTCTTGATACACTCTTTGGTATTATCAGAGCAATCAAGGAGCGTTCTTTTAACAGTAGCGTAGGCATTGATGGTGCTATCAGAAAAATATCAATGCTTATATCGTTGGTTGGCTTGCAAGTGGCAGATTTTATTATGTGCATTAACTTTATTGGCTTTATTCCAGAGGAAGTAAGAATAAAAATGCCTTTTGATACAGTCGGTCTTGCAGAATTTTTTGGATTGGTATATCTATCATATGAAGCCGTATCTGTATTAAAAAACATGACGCTTTGCGGATTGCCTGTAAAGAAATTATGGGAAGTAACAAGAGAATTTCTCAATAAGTACACAAAGGAGTTGCCGGATTCAAAAGAATTAGAAGAAGAAGAAAGCGAGGAAACGGTAAATGAGTAAAATCATTGCGTTAGATGCCGGACATGGCAGATACACAGCAGGAAAGCGGATTACTCTTAATGGGTATGCCGCTACACCGGAATGGGTGCTTAATGATAGAATAATGGACATGGTACAAACTGAATTGACAGCTAATTACGATGTTAAGATTCTAAGAGTAGACGATACCACCGGTCAGAAAGATATTCCATTAGCAACAAGGGTAAACATGGCAAACAAGGCCGGAGCAGATGCGTACATATCCATGCACCACAATGCCGGTATCAATGGCGGTGTTGATGGAGGAACGGTAGTATTTTACTATTCAAGCAATATCAAGCGTAGAGACCAAGCACAAAAGCTATATAATTACATAACAGACGAAACAAGGCTTTATGGCAACAGAAGTCAGCAAGTAATCAAAAAAGCTTTCTATGTGATTAAAAATACCAAAATGCCTGCTTTCTTAATTGAAAATGGCTTTATGGATTCCCAAACAGATGTGCCGATTATTCTGTCAGAAGAACACGCCAAAAAGACCGCAATAGGGCTTATTACTTTCATAGTGGAACAATTTAGCCTTGAACCTTTGAAAGTGTCTGAAATCGACAATAACAAAGCCACAGAGGTATATTATCCACGCTACACAGGTGCAAAAACAACATTGTCAAACGCTATGAACGTTTTAGGCTTGGATGCGTCATATTCCCACAGAAAATTGATTGCAAAAGCTAATAACATTAGCGGATACGTTGGCACAGCGGCACAGAATACACAAATGTACAATTTGTTAGTTGCCGGATTGCTTAAAAAAGAGTAAAAATAATGGCATACCTAAAATGCATGTCGCTCAAGCGAAGTGTAATTAAGGTATGCCACTTTTTCTAATTAAATATAACCTCTGTCACATTCATATTTTCATCAACTATAATCTGTTTTACAACCTCTCTCCAAAACAATTTCTTTTGCAATTTGTTTAAGTTATTGTATATTTCTTTCCAATTTCCGACAAATACAGTTTGCAATGGTGTAGAACACCCTTGTGCTTGCGTTAAAGCCTTATTTTGCGCGATTAAATCATTTAGCCTTAAATACTCCGTATCGTAGGTTTTTTCGCTTATTCGCCCTTTTAAGAACATTGTGTTAAGCCTGTCCAATTCTTGTTGATATTTCTTTGTATTGTCAACAATTTGTTTTTTCTTTGCTTCCGCTTCATTTATGGTAGCATCAATATTACCCATGTAATCATCAATCTTTTTTATCAGCATTTCTTCAATCAACAATTCAGACTTTACCCTTTTATATCCACATAAACCTTGTGCAGAATATTCGCAATGAAAATACCTAAATCGCCTTTGGTTTTTATGCTTTTTCTGACAAGACCGCATAAGCCTATTGCATTCTGGACAGCGTATCATTCCACCAAACAATATCTCTGTACGCTTGTTTTCGTCAAATTTAATTACAGTACGTTTATCTTGTAATTTATCCCATTGCTCCTTAGTCAAATAAGGTTCGCAAAAGCTTTGATTTCTGTCATATGTTCCGTAGTAAAAAGGTGATTGTATAATATTTCTCACTCTTCGCATATCAAGTGTTTCAGAGTATTTTCCATTAATGTATCGTGCGGTAGCTGTGTAGTTGCGATATTTGTTGTAGTAATCAAACAGATCCGCAACAATTTCTTCCTTTGCCGGGTCCTTAACCATCCGTCTTATGCCATCTATCACTTCAGCTTTATATCCGTAAGGTATGCTATGATTGGCAAGGGTACATTTTCCTATAGACCTTGCGTATTTATTTGCGTCTTTTCGTCTTTCAGAAGTCAATGCCCATTCTAATTCTGCCATAGATGCTTGCATATACATAAAATTTCTACCATAAGGAGTTGTTGTGTCGATTTGCTGACTAACGGAAACAAGGTCGCATCCGTTTATTTCCATATCGTGGTATAGGTTGCAGAAATCCCTGGTATTTCTTGCGATTCTGTCATAGCGTTGTATCAGTACAAGCTGAATCTTTCCGGCAGATATATCACTCATCATTCGTTGGAAATCTTTTCTTTGCTTGGTGGAATGCCCGGTGATGCCGTAGTCCCCATCATATATTGTCACATTGTAATTGTCTTTTCCGTATTTGTCATTGAGATACCGAATACACATATCTATTTGTACATCCATGCTGTCGGAATTATCAACTTGTTTAGATTTTCGTGGATAAATAGCACAGTTAATCATATTTTATCTTCCTTTCCAAAATTTGGTTGACTATATTCAGCTAGGAAGATATAATAAATATTGTGATATATTTAGGTTATCTTCCATAGCTTAAATACCAAAAGGGAATCCCATTCTTGTTACCGCAGGAGTGGGATTTTTATTTATTTTTGTCGAACTTTCGCAATGTGATTTTATTTATTTTTTCAGTATGAAGTTGTATGATTAAGGTGTCTTGAATAGGACAACCCTCAACCCAAGAGGGGGTAGCATTTTATATGTTGCTCCCTCACCCTTTAAAAAATAATAACATGATTAATATATATAAACAAGATACAAATAAAATAATATATAACTTAAGAGAATAGTAAAATAAAAAAGGAGAGTGAAAATAGAACAAGTGTTTGCTTTTTGGGGTGCGATGTGTTATAATTCCTTTAGGGAATTTCGATTGTTGTTTTTGCAGAAAGGATGTTTAATATGGATGAGGATAGCGAAAGCAGATTAAAGGAAGAAATAATAAACGAATTAAGCGATATTACTGATATATGGATATTGGAACAAATTAAAAAATGCATAGTAAACATTAAAAAAGAGGACTGAAAAGCCCTCTTTATTTTATGCTATCGATTATTTTTTCCAACAAAGACCATTCTTCTTCACTCAACTTAGATAGTGCAAGAGTGAAACGCTTGCTAAATGCATCATCCCTACTTTCCATTAACTGATTGGCAAAAGCAAGAATTTCTTGGTTTCTTGAACGCTTCTTAAACATATCTCCGGTTCCAGTTCTCAACCATTCTTCATTAACCGAAAATTCTCTGCAAATAGATGTTATTACCGCATCACTTATTCCAATTCTTCCCATTTCATAAGACGCAACAGTATTTTGTTTTATTCCTAATCTATCTGCAAAATCTTGCTGAGTTAATTTATTATTTTTTCTGATTTCCTTTATTCTATCTTTCATATAATCACTCCTTTCACAATGCATAATATCATAAAAATATCATTCAGTCAATAAAAATAAGCAAAAAACTATTGACTCAAACATCATTAAGTGATATAGTAATATCAGTTAATCAATAACAAGTAAGCAAAAAGCGAGGTGACGCATGAAAAAATTCATACATTGGTTTTTGTTCGAGCCAAGGAAAACACTTTTGGAATGGTTTATGTGGAAATTCCCAAACTTTCCAACATGGTTTTCAGTAGTGACATTGATTTTAATAATAATTCATGAAGCCATTTGATATATACAATATCGTATGCGGCGAGCAGGGCGATTACGGAAATGGTAACTGGCACCAAAAAAATAATCATCCGTTTTCTTTTATAACGAAAATACATTTTGCCATTATGAGTTACTTTATAGCAGAAATGCTTGAATTTTACTTCGTGGCTAGGTGCTATAAGACCAATATTTAGCAAATCATTGATTGTATTTTTTCTATAAAAGAATGCTGATTTGAATATAGGTATTGTTTTCAATACTAACCGCTCATAAAAAGAAAGCTCAATATTATCAAAATCAATTTGTTGTTTCATTAGTAAAAACTCCTTTTTATTTAGGAGTATATCACATTTAAGAAAGGAAGTGAATTGTATGTCAGAAAGAGAAAAGGAAACTTTAAAAACGCTTTGCGATAAGTTTACTGGACTTGATGAAAAAGACCAGAATTACATTCTTGGTGTAACCGAGGGTATGGCAATCGTTAAAGAACGCGAAAATGATTCTGATAAGTCTAATCAGTAATTTGAGTAATCAAGAGATAATTGGCAATACTAACCACAAAAGGAGGTATTTATATGACAGAAAAGCAAGTATATCACGCAAAGGAATTTTTACTAAAGCTATATGCTGAACAGCTTGGATTTAAGAAACCACAAATTACAATTACTAAAGTGAAAGGAGAAAAAAAGGATGCTTAAGAACATAGTAATTTCCATGTTAGCTTCAGGACACGTTTTCACCAACACTTCATTAAATCAATATGGAATGTTGGTGTACATAGCAATAACAATGGTGGTATTCGGGATTGTATGTTCCATCGAATGGCACGTTGAAGAACACAAGCGTAAAGTTAGACGCTTGGTGAGATTTCAAAGAACTGTAAACAGAAAAATAGCACTCAACCAACCAACCAAAGTATCATGAGTGCTACTTAATAACATTACTATGCTATTTTTGTCTATTTTAACGGATAATATGACATTTGTCAAGAGAGAGTGAGGAAAGCGAATGAGTGAAGTAATTAAATCTTATAAAGGTTTTAACAAGGATATGACTTGTAGAGGATTTCAATTTGAGGAAGGAAAGGAGTATGAAACCGAAAACGCTATAGCTTGTAATGAAGGATTTCATGCTTGCGAATATCCGCTTGATGTTTTTGAATATTACAATCCTGCAGAATCAGTATTTCACGAAGTAGAACAGAGTGGTGATATTGATAGAGATAATGATGACACAAAGATTTGCTCTACAAAAATTAAGATTGGTGCGTCAATAAATATTGCCGGAATGGTAAAGGCATCTATTGAGTACATAAAAGCAAGATGTGAGAAGAGTAATAATTCAGAAGAAAAAGGGGAAATTTTAGAATCTACAGGCTCTAGGTCAGCTAACAGTGCTACAGGCGATTGGTCAGCTAACAGTGCTACAGGCGATTGGTCAGCTAACAGTGCTACAGGCTCTAGGTCAGCTAACAGTGCTACAGGCGATTGGTCAGCTAACAGTGCTACAGGCTCTAGGTCAG
This sequence comes from Lachnospiraceae bacterium, assembly GCA_045579665.1. GTDB lineage: Bacteria > Bacillota > Clostridia > Lachnospirales > Lachnospiraceae > COE1. The sequence continues at coordinate 4 of JAZNMO010000144.1, read as the reverse complement.
CTAA
>JAZNMO010000143.1:0-6825 GCA_045579665.1 Lachnospiraceae bacterium | reverse complement strand
CACGTAGAAGGCGTGGTTTATTTTGTGTACTCAAAAATCATTCATTTTAAAGGAAAATACTTAAAATCAAAAGAATCCGACTGCCATCATAAAGATGGTGGTCGGATTCTTCCTTTTTAGAGAGTTATTTTACACTCCCTTCTTAATTTATCTAAATATTTATTATAGTCTTTCCATAAGTGTTCTTTGCTATCATTATCATTCCTTGGCTGTATCCAAAATAAAAGTTCATGTATACAAGTACTCCTGTAACATGAACTTTTATATAACCTATCTATACATTTATTCTTCGTCCGGCAAGAAAAGCTTATATTTCTTAATATCTTCCACTACACGGTAGTGTACGATATATCTTAAAGACTTACCCTGCGCTACCTTATCACGAATGTCAGTAGACGAAATGTTTACCTCTGACATCGGGATAATCTGAATATTTGCATTGTACTTCTCTTTTAACTCTGCAATCTTTGCCTGAAGCTCTTCATCTGTATGCTTATTATATCTTGGTGCTACAAGAATCGGAACCTCCGCAAACAGCTTCTCCGGCTCATCCCATCTATCCCAGTGGAATAATCTGTCTGCACCGCAGATATAATAATACTCTGTTAAAGGATTCTTCTTCTTTAAATCTGCAACTGTTCTATACGAATATGCATTTCCCTTTCTATCAACTTCCTGTGTAGAAAGTGCAAAATGTGCATTATCTTCAATCGCATCACCCAATAATGAAATTCTAATCTTTGGGTCTATAATCTCTCTCTTCTTCTCAACATTACCGCTTGGTACAAAAAGTACTTCATCTAAATCAAAGTTCTCGCATGCATTTTCACCGGCTAACATATGTCCTAAGTGAATCGGATTAAATGTTCCGCCCATGATTCCTACTCTCTTCTTTACATCCATATCAGTAACCTCCTACAAGCTTATTGCCCCTTGTTAATTTATTAACTATTAGTATCATACCATACTTTTTTTGTTTTGTACATAGATAAATACAATTTTTGTTATTTTTTTAACTAGATGTATTTATTTTTATACATTCTTGTGCACTTCGCCTAGTACTTCGCTTTGGCAAATTTGGGTTTGTCGAGCTGTTCCCGCTTTGCCTGACTGATACACAAGCAGACTCTATTTGTCTCAAAAGTTAGAGTTTCGAGTATAAGTGGTTCTAGATGTTTTTGTTTAAGTGTTCTAAAACGTACGCAATCGCAGCCGATTCGCCATCCATGGCTCAATTGGCTGCTGCCCCCTTCGTCCAGGCGGCGGCTTGCTGTGTACTCCAAAAACATCAAGAACCACTAAATACTCTCCACAATACTTTTTACGACAAATAGAGTCTGTTCTTTCGTATCAGCCAGGCGAAGCTTGAGATATCGGTATGTCGAATTTGCTCGACAACCTAGGCGCAAGCACTAACAGGTTTCATGAAGAAAGCATTGCGCAGGGTGTTAGAGTTTCTTAGTGCTTTTTGTACATATAGGAAACTGCCGACCGGATGGAGGCAGTAGGCGGCAATCTGAGCCAAGGATGGCGAATCGCCGCCGGTTTCGTACGTAGAGAACATCTATATAAAAGCACCTAGAAACTCTTAGCCCGAAGCTCTCGCTTTCGAATGAAACCTGTTAGGGTGGGCGGCGAGAGAGCTCGACAAACCCAAATTTGTCAACTTCATAAAAAAAGAGAGAAAGCTTTCGCTTTCTCTCATCGTTATCTATTATGCAATTAAGCTACCACATATTCTTCTAATCTGGTAATGAACTCTTCTTTCTCTTCTTCATCTGCATGGATATCCAATATCAAAGGCTTACTGCAATCACAGCTCAATACTCCCAATAAAGACTTCGCATCCAAGTATGTATTTCTTCCACTGATTAAGTCAATTTCAAAAGACGCACTTCTTGTGATGTCGATGAATCCTTTCACCTTTTCTACTGAATTCAATAAAACTTTAATTCCCATTTTTTACTCCTTTTCCAACCTTGCCCCTCTTCATTGTTGTACAAGGCATTCCTTATTACACTTTACATGCTTATTATTGCGCATTATGTCTACCTATGCAAGCCCCAAAAATATTTTTGTCATTTACTTCACTTCTACAGTTTTTTTGAACATTCAATTTGTGCAATATGTAGAAATTACTGTTTTATTGTCTTTTTGTGAAATACATATGTTTTTTGCGTTCTTTAACACACTAAAAAACTGAAAATTTGCATATGTGTACATGCCTTACATTCATCACTCAAATAATAAATGTATTCCCTGGCTATAACACCATACAAGAATCATTCTTACTGGTTTTTGTTGAATGATTTTCTCTTATACATTTCCTAAACTGCCAAAAAGCATATACAAGAAATAACTATTTCATGTATATGCCTTCTCACTTATAAATATTTCTTTAACTCATCAATTAACTCTGCGTATTCTGCATCTGTTAATGTCTTCTGCTTAGGGTCCATAGCGAAAGTACCGCCCCACTCAAACTCGTCCTTATACTTTGGTACAAGGTGGAAATGTAAGTGATGACCTGTATCGCCATACGCACCATAATTTACCTTATCCGGTGCAAATGCCTTATGAATTGCATTTGCCACATGATTAACATCTGCAAAGAAAGCATTTCTCTCTTCCTCTGTAAGCTCAATCATCTCGCTTACATGAAACTTACTTGCTACAATCACTCTACCCTTGTGACTCTGCTCCTTAAAAAGATATACCTTAGAAGCATTTAACTCACAAATCTTAATACCGAATTTTGCAACAAGCTCTCCCTCTGCACAATATGAACAATTACTATCAAACATACAACTACCATACCTTTCTAATTAAATCAAGCATTCCAAATCTGCTTGCGTACCGAACATAAACAGCAATACTGTAACTTTCTCATGCGTTCATGTACATAAAAGGCACCACTTCAAAAGCGGTGCCTTCATTACTTATTCATTATTTCTGTACAAGATGTACTGCAAATCCACCAATCTGGTCTTCCATGTAAATAGCAATTAACTTACCATTCTTAACAACTGCTGACTCTTCGATGAACTTAACACCCTTAACAGACTCAAGGTAATTCTTAGCACGAACAACACTGTTTGTTCCAATTGCAAGATGTCCGTTAGCACCACGTCCAACACTCTTCATAGCCTCTACTTCGATACCAGCAAAGATAGAGCTGTTTCCAACCTTCTTTGTGAAACCGAATAAGTTATCAAACTTAGAAGCTACAGAATCAGCCTCTGCCTCGTTCTCGCAGTTAACACCGATGTGTCTTAACTCGAAACCAAGCATTGTTCTAACAGCTTCCTCTGTAAGAGCCTGAATCTCATCATACTTACCTTCTGTAACAAGTGCCTTGTTAACCATCCAAGAACCACCACAAGCGATAATCTTATCAAATGCAAGATACTCACAGATGTTCTTAGCTGTGATTCCGCCTGTAGGCATGAACTTCATCTGTGTATATGGAGCTGCCATAGACTTAATCATATTTAATCCGCCAGCTGCCTCAGCCGGGAAGAACTTAACAACCTCAAGACCTAACTCGATTGCCTGCTCTACGTCTGAAGGATTTGCTGTACCAGGTGTTACAGGGATACCCTTCTCAACACAATACTTAACAATCTTAGGATTTAAACCAGGGCTAACGATAAACTTAGCACCTGCATTTACAGCACGGTCAACCTGCTCTGTTGTTAATACAGTACCTGCACCAACTAACATCTCAGGGAACTCTGATGCCATAATTCTGATAGACTCTTCAGCTGCAGCTGTTCTGAAAGTAACCTCTGCACATGGAAGTCCACCCTTAATTAAAGCTTCTGCTAATGGCTTTGCGTCCTTAGCATCATCTAATACTACAACCGGTACAATACCAATCTTTGAAATCTGCTCTAAAACTGCGTTCATTTCATATTTCTCCTTTTTATATTTACTCCGAAGCGCTTTCTTATGATTTGACAAGCAAATCATAAGCTGGGTTGTTCACCCTATAAAGAAATGCAAAAACACTCCTCTACAAGCAAGCTTGCTCGGTGTATTTTTACATTTCTTTGCACTTCTCACTTATGTCCTTTATTTAGGCTGCTTTCCGATGTATGCTAAGATACCACCGTCAACATAAAGAATATGTCCATTTACACCGTTAGATGCGTCTGAAGCAAGGAATACTGCTGGTCCGCCTAACTCGTCTGGCTGTAACCATCTTCCAGCTGGAGTCTTAGCAACGATGAATGAATCGAATGGATGTCTAGAACCATCAGCCTGTCTCTCACGAAGAGGAGCTGTCTGAGGAGTCTCGATATAACCAGGTCCAATACCGTTACACTGAATATTGAACTCACCGTACTCTGAACAAATATTCTTTGTTAACATCTTTAATCCGCCCTTAGCTGCTGCATATGCAGATACTGTCTCACGACCAAGCTCTGACATCATTGAACAGATGTTAATAATCTTACCATGTCCCTTCTTAATCATTGAAGGAATAACTGCCTTAGAAACGATAAATGGTGCATTTAAGTCTACATCAATTACCTGTCTGAACTCAGCAGCTGTCATCTCGCACATAGGAATTCTCTTAATGATACCAGCGTTGTTAACAAGAATATCAATAACGCCAACTTCCTTCTCGATTGTAGCTACCATAGCGTTTACAGCATCTTCATCTGTAACGTCACATACATATCCGTGAGCCTCAATGCCCTCTTCCTTATATGCTGCAAGTCCCTTATCTACAAGCTCCTGCTTGATATCGTTGAAAACGATAGTTGCTCCGGCACCTGCTAAAGCCTTAGCGATAGAAAATCCGATACCGTAAGAAGCACCTGTTACAAGAGCGATTTTTCCGTCAAGTGAAAATGGATTTGTGTTTGCCATAATTATGTCCTCCTGTTTTTAAATGATTTATAGTCAACTCCAAAATCCTTATGCTTCGCATAAGTCGTGGCTTTACCACTGTTCCGGAGTCAATTTGATTAAGAAGAATGTTTCCACGAAACATTCTTCCTGCATGAAATATAGTAATTCTTAGGCGACGAATCTCGTCGCCTTAGAATTTCTTTTCATGCTCTTATCTTTGAACACGTCCTGAAGCGTCTCCGCCTGCAAGAGTTTCAACTTCTTTTCTAGATACAAGGTTGAAGTCACCAGGAATTGTGTGCTTTAATGCAGATGCAGCAACACCGAACTCAAGAGCATCCTTGAAGTTCTTTCCGTCTAAAAGACCACAGATAACACCACCTGCGAATGAATCTCCACCACCTACACGGTCAACGATTGGATGAATGCTGTATTCCTTAGAGTGATAGAATTCCTTTGTCTCGCCGTTGTAGATACAAGCTGACCAACCATTGTCAGATGCTGAGTGAGATACACGAAGAGAAGAAACTGCATACTTGAAGTTGAACTTCTCAACCATCTGCTCGAAGATTGACTTGTAACCAGCAAGCTCTAACTCACCACTTGTGACGTCTGTGTTACCAGGCTTGAAGCCTAATACTAACTCAGCGTCCTCTTCGTTTCCGATACATACGTCAACGTACTGCATTAAGTTTGTCATAACCTTCTGAGCCTTCTCAGATGACCATAACTTCTTTCTGAAGTTTAAGTCTACAGAAACTGTAACGCCATGTCTCTTAGCAGCCTTTAAAGCTTCCTCTGTTAATACTGCAGCAGCATCAGAAACAGCTGGAGTAATTCCTGTAAAGTGGAACCAATCAGCACCTTCGAAAATCTTATCGAAATCGAAATCTGCTGCTGTAGCTGTAGAGATAGAAGAATGAGCTCTATCGTAAACAACCTTTGAAGGTCTCATAGAAGAACCTGACTCTAAGAAATAGATACCAAGTCTCTCACCACACTTAGCGATGTTCTTTGTTCCTACATTGTATTTTCTTAAAGCAGCGATTGCACACTCACCGATTTCATTGTCCGGTACTGCTGTAACGAACTCAGCGTCATGTCCATAGTTTGCAAGAGAAACTGCTACGTTTGCCTCTCCACCACCGTAGCATACATCAAACTCGTCTGCCTGGATAAACTTCTCGTTGTTAGGTGTAGAAAGTCTTAACATAATCTCACCCATAGTAACTACTTTTTTACTCATGATAAATATTCCTCCATTATTCTTATCATTATTTCATATGTGCTCACTGTTTCTTACAGTGTAACGCCCTGTTTAAAGATAGCCATGTCATGGAAACCGGCTTTCTCACTCTTAACTTCCTTACCGGAAGCGATTGCTACTACTTCCTCAAATAATCTCTGTCCTGCAACATCAAGATCTTCGCCCTCTGCCACAACACCCGCATTAAAGTCAATCCAATTATCCTTCTTACCTGCAAGTGTAGAGTTACTTGAAATCTTCATAGTAGGTACCGGACATGCAAACGGTGTTCCACGTCCTGTTGTAAATAATACGATATGAGCTCCGCTTGCTGCCAAAGCTGTTGAAGCAACAAGGTCATTACCCGGTGCACTTAAAAGATTAAGTCCAGGTGTGCTCACTACTTCACCATATGCAAGAACGCCCTTTACAATAGCACTTCCTGACTTCTGGGTACATCCAAGTGACTTATCCTCTAATGTAGAAATACCACCCTTCTTGTTACCCGGTGAAGGATTCTCATATATGGTCTGATTATGACTCTTGAAATAATTCTTGAAGTCATTAATCAACTTAACTGTCTTGTCGAACAATCCCTGATTCTCACAACGATTCATCAGAATTGTCTCAGCTCCGAACATCTCAGGAACCTCAGTAAGAATTGTAGTACCCTTCTTACTAATAAGGATATCAGAGAATCTACCAACACATGGATTTGC
>JAZNMO010000142.1:0-27375 GCA_045579665.1 Lachnospiraceae bacterium | reverse complement strand
TAGATGTAGAATCTGTTGTAGCTGCATCGTCGTTTCCGCATGCTGCTAAGGACATAACCATAGTAGATGCTAAAAGTAAAGATAATGCTTTCTTCTTCATTTCTTTCTTTTCCTCCCTAATATTAAATTATCTTAGTGTCTGTCGCAAAACCAAAGTGTTCTGCGTGGATTTAACATAACATTTTCACATATATTTATGCAAGAAACAAATTTTGACATAGGGAACATATTTTGAGTGTCACACTCTGAAAAGCCCCATTTTTCAAGGTTTGTGTAAGTACTTACATATTGTTTTTTTTGTTCAACAATGTTACAATATCGCTAGTTACAATGTCAATTTGTCTTGAATCAGGAGAAACCATTCATGATTTTGTATAGAAGAAATCCAAAAAATGATACAGATTGCACAACGGATAATCAGCGTATTTTGCTTAAAATGGTAACCTCTTACAGTATATTTTTGGTTGTCATTCTTATTTTGTGCTTTTGTTTATACCATTCCACTCTCGGTAATCTGAGAGACTCTTATAATCAACATGAACGTTCGAATCTCGTCAGCAATATTGAGCTGTTTGAAAAGGATTTTGAGATTATGGAGGTGTACTGTAGACAACTTTTACAGAACAATACCTTCCGTAAGCTCTATGCCCTGGATGCAGATGATAAGGATTTGATTACGAAAGGCTATGAGATGGCTACTGTACTCTCTACAGATGTGTATCCCGAGTCACTTCTTCCTATCGAAGAGGTGTACTGTTACCTTCCAAAGTCAGATTCCATCCTTTCACCTAATTATTTTATTTCCAGCGAGCGCTACTATGATTGGTTTAAGCGTTATTCTATGGATGCTTATGAAAAATGGCTGAAAGCTCTTACAACATCTTCCAATTATTATACCTTTGTTTCCATGGATGAGATGACTCCATTTTTCAGCGAACATTACTATATGTACATTATGAATCTGAACGATTTATACATTATGGATGCAAATGCGGTAGTTTGCTTTGTGATGGAACAGGATAAGCTTACTTCCTTATTTAATACTGTTTCTCATAATGATTCCGTATTCTCTAATAACTTATTTGTAATGAATAGTAATAACGAAGTTATTCTCAATCTTGGAGACTATAACTCTAAGAATATTGCGGGAATTATTTCCTTAAAATATGATAAATCCTATTCTTCTTATAAGAATGATGACTATGAAGCAACCATTATCCGCTATACATCTCCAAAGACGGGCTATACTTATTATTATAGTATTCTTCCATTTGAAGAAACCTCTCTTATGGCAGCCAAGAATACTTTATATATTATTTTACTAGCCTGCGCTCTTATAGGCGGCATTGCAATTGTAGTTTTTTTAGCTAAACGTAATGTTCAGCCGATTATCGAGTTGGAGCAGGAGCTTGATGAAGCAGTGGCAGCTCAGAATATGCTACAGGAGGTTGTGGAAAACCAGCGTCCGATTATTTGTAATTCATATGTACGACAGCTGCTTACAGGTGCAGTAACCACAGAAGAAGAGCTTTCCTATATTAAAGAGTATCTCAATCTTGCAGATGAGAATCTCTATTTTAATGGATTATATATCTGTGTTTATAATAACGCCAGTGATTCGCCGGATACTCTGCCAAAGGATTTCCACTCAGAAGAGGACTTTAACAATATTGTAAAGGATGCACTTCAGGAATTCTTAGGCTTACCGTTGTACTGCTTTAGTCCTTCCGACAGAACCTATGCTGTCCTGCTTGCCTGTCACAAGGATGATGAAAAGGATTTTGTTGTTCATACCAATGAAATTATTGTAAAACTTCATAATTATCTGCTTGATACCTATGGCATCTGGTTATTTGCAGGTATTGGTATGAATACAAATGACTTGATGAATGTGTGGGAGTCCTATCAGCAGGCTACGGAGTCAGTCAGCTATACAAGCAAGAATTATTTCTTCTTCCCATATGAATTTATCAAGAAGGATTCCAATGTATTCTACTATCCTTCCGAGCTTTCTACGAAACTGATTCACTTTATTACCACTGGTAATACGGCCCAGACTTTGGAGTTGTTTAATCTGATTCACAGAGAGAATATTGAGGAGCGTTCGCTACCGATTCATATTTTGAAGTTCCTTCTGTCAGATGTACGTAACACCTTGCTCAAAGCACGATTTGCTTTACCAAGCGGCACACCAGAAGAGGCAATTAAGCAAATTGATGAACAGTTAAATCAGCATGTAACCTTTAAGCTTTGTGAAGATATCGCTCTAAAGCTTTGTGATTTATTTACTACAACGAGTGAAGATACCAACTTGATTACCACAATCGAGAAATATATCGAGAAAAACTACACTGACCCTTCCATGGGATTAAATAAGATTTCGGATGAATTTCAGATTTCTGAGAGTTATTTCTCCCATATGTTCAAGGAAAAGATGGGAGTTAACTTCTCTACTTATTTGGAAAATATTCGTATGCGTGAAGCTACCAGGTTGATTAAAGAAACTGATATCAGCTTGAATGAACTGTATATCTCTGTTGGATATAACAATGCAACCAGCTTTAGACGTGCCTTCAAGAAAACCTATGGTGTTACACCAAGCAGCATGAGAGAAAAATAAAAAGTTTTCGCTTTTGAAAATAATTTCAAAAGCGAAAACTTTTTATTTCTGATATACAATTTCTCCATTTACAATCGTGTAATGTACCACACCCTTCAAGGTTTGCCCTACAAAAGGTGAGTTACTTGATTTTGAAAAGAAACCTTCTACCGTATAGCTTTCCTGTGGTGCAAAAATTACCAAATCAGCCGCTTTTCCTTCCTCAACGGAGCCTGCTTCCAATCCGTACAATTTTGCAGGATTCGTACTCATAGCCGCTATAAGCTCCTTCATAGTAAGCAAATTCTTATCTACTAATTCCGTTATACCCAAAGACAATGCTGTTTCCAATCCAATAATTCCACTTGGTGCTTCTGTAATTGGCTTTTCCTTCTCTTCCTTGCTATGTGGCGCATGGTCTGTTGCAATAATATCAATGGTTCCATCCTGCAACCCCTTAATAATCGCCTGTCTGTCTGCCTCTTCACGGAGCGGTGGGTTCATCTTCGCAAGTGTCCCATGCTTAATTGCAGCCTCCTGTGTCAATGTAAAATGATGTGGAGTTGCTTCTGCATGAATATTCTTTCCTCGTGGGTCGTTCTTTGCTTTGCGAACCAGTTCTACACCTTCCCTGGTACTGATATGCTGGATATTAAGAATTGCTCCCGTCTCCAATGCTAGCTGTAAATCTCTCTCTATTAAACTAATCTCCGCTTCTCTTGGAGAACCACCGATTCCAAAATGCTCTGATGCTTCCCCTCGATTGATTCCATTATTTGTAATCAAACTTGGATCTTCCTCATGAAGACTAATAGGTACTTGAAGCTTTGCTGTTGCTTCCATCGCCTTACGCATCAAATCAGCATCCATAATCGGAATACCATCATCCGTAAATCCAACAGCTCCCTTATCAAAAAGTCCATCTACATCAACCATCTCTTTACCACCAAGTCCCTTGGTAACCGCTGCACAGGTATAGACACGTAAATCTGTAGTCTTTCCCTTCTCTATGACATAAGAAAGCGTATCTTCATTATCTACTGCCGGCTTTGTATTTGCCATCAACACAACACTTGTAAAGCCGCCCGAAAGTGCCGCCTTCGCACCTGTTTCAATATCCTCCTTATACGTAAAGCCCGGGTCTCTGAAATGTACATGTACATCTACAAGTCCTGGAGCTACTACCATTCCTTCTACATTAAGCTCAGCATCCCCAGAACATTCCAATTGTCCTACAGGACATATCTTTACAATACATCCTTCTTCTATCAAAATATCTGCTATTTCTTCTCTTCCCGTCTCCGGGTCTATTACGAATCCGTTTCTAATAATCATATGTCTCTTCCTTTCTTATACGAAACACCTTTACGGCGTTTTTATTGTACCAAAAAATCTTCTCTTTTAATAGTAGCCTTACAGAAATTGAATTGTTTTATCAATATTTTCTACTTTTATCACCACATACGGATAGGATTCAACTGTTTCAGCTGCCTCTTGTGATTCCGGGCCAATTAATGTCGTATCTACAACAATCGTATTCTCCGTTTCATAGACTGCATTTACACTAATACTATATCCTCCTGTTTGCTGTGTTCCATAACCAATAGCAAGATACAGATAATCTCCTTTGGTATAGCATATCTGAAAGCCTTCTGCCTTCTTTTCTTCTATTACTTCTTGCAGCGTTTCAGGCTGCTCTGTTGCTGCAACTACTGTAAATTCCAAATCTCTAAGCTTTTCCTCCTGCGTATCTTGTGTCTGTCCACAGCCTGCCAACCATGCTGCCAGTAGCAAGCATAAGATGAAAAGTACCCATTTTTTTATAAAATCGAAGTTTGCTCTTTCAATTTTCCTCATGACTTCTCCTATTCATGATTTTATTCCTATTCTATGAGGTAAGCTTAATTCCTATGCTTCTTTGCAATATAGATAGTTGCTTTTCCTCAAACGAACAGATATAATTAGAAAGAATATTTTTATTGAAAGGAATTTTATTTCTTATGATTCGTTTTATTTCAACAATCACCTTTATTGCATTATTCCTGATTTGCAGTATTCCTATTTTCTTTGTAGAGTGGATTATCGGTAAATTTAATATGGATTTAAAGAATCGCTCCTCTCTTAGGATTGTTCAGTGGGCGATCCGCACTGCCACGTGGTTCTGTGGAACTGATGTTACCTATATAGGTCTTGAAAATATTCCAAAGGATACCGCAGTTTTATTTGTTGCTAATCACAGAAGTATTTTTGATATTGTATTAACCTATCCAAAGATGGTTGGACCGACAGGTTATATTTCCAAGAAAGAAATGCGTAAGGTCCCTTTAATGTCTACTTGGATGTGTCTTCTCCATTGCCAGTTCCTTGACCGTCATGATGTGAAAGCAGGCTTAAAAACTATATTAGAATCTATCGAGTCCATTAAGAAGGGGATTTCTATTTTTATTTTCCCTGAAGGAACAAGAAGCAAAGAACCTGATGCCTTTCTTCCATTCCACTCAGGAAGCTTCAAGATTGCACAGAAGGCTAAGTGTCCTATCGTTCCTGTTGCAATCAATAATACCCATGCCATCTTTGAAGACCAGTTCCCTAAGGTGAAAAAGGTACATGCTGTTATTGAATTTGGCAAACCAATACATATCAACGAGCTAGCACCGGAGGATCAGAAGGACTTGGCAGGCTATTGCTCTAAGCTGATCCACGAAACATATATGAAGAATAAAGAGTTAGTATAAAAAAACGCTATGATATCAATTGATACCATAGCGTTTTTTATTAAAACATATCCTGTAATATCTTCACCACTTCTTCAAAGTGCATACCATGAGAAGCCTTTACCAACACCGTATCCTTCTCATTTAATACAGAAGGAAGGGCTGTTAACATTTCTTCCTTCGTCTCATAATAATATATCTTACTAAGACTTTCCTCATTTACAAGAGCTGCCTCGTACATATTTCTACTCAGCTTACCAACACAGATGATACAATCAATATTCTTGGTTACCGCATAACTACCTACCTCTGCATGAAATTCCTTTTCCCTCTCACCAAGCTCAAACATATCTCCAAGTATCGCTACTTTTCTTGTATTCGCCATAGTTAAAAGATCAATTGCCGCCTTCATGGACACAGGATTCGCATTATAACAGTCATCTACAATTGTCAGCTTATCCTTTTGAATAATATGACTTCTTCCGCCTACTGCTTCTACCTTGGAAAGACCTTCCTTAATCTCCTCCTGATTTAAACCAAATACAGTTGCCACAGCTACTGCCGCCAATGCATTATTCACCATATGCTCTCCCGGCAATGGTACCTTAGCATCAAACTGCTCTCCCGGTCTATTTACCTTTAATGATATGCCTGCAAGGCCTTTATTTTCATATTGTGTTGTATACACTGCAAAATTTGAAGAACGCCCAAAGAATATAGGTTTTTTCCCCTTCACTTCACCAACTGTAATCAACTTATCATCATCACCATTTAAGCAAATACTTGCATCCGGCTTCATAAAATCAAAAATCTCTGTTTTTGCCTTCAAAATACCGTCTCTAGTACCAAGATTCTCCAAATGACACTGACCAATATTCGTAATGACACATACATCAGGCTTTGCAATTCTGCTTAAGCGATGCATCTCACCGAAATCACTGATTCCCATCTCTAACACAGCTACCTCAACATCATCCCTGATTCGAAGAACTGTGAGCGGCAGACCTACCTCATTATTAAAATTACCTTCTGTCTTTAATACGTTATATCTTGCAGAAAGCACACTGGCTACTACTTCTTTCGTACTAGTCTTGCCTACACTTCCCGTAATTCCAACAACCTTGACTGAAAGCTGCTCTCTGTAAAATGCAGCTACATCCTTTAAAGCCTGAAAACTGTCCTCTACTATGATATAAGGCTTATCGGCATTTGCTTGACTAAGCTTAGGCTCCTTCTCACAAATAACTGCCATGGCACCTTTATCAAACACATCATTAATAAAGGAATGTCCGTCCACACGCTCTCCTTTGGTCGCTACAAACAAATAATTCTTTTCTACCTTACGTGAATCTAATACAACTCCGCTAACTTCTCCTGTTAGAGCAGCTGTCTTATTACATAACTTACCATTTACCGCTTTTGCCACATTTTCTAAGGTTAAATTCTTCATTCATAAACTCCTTATGCGCAGAGATACCGCAACATATACATGTTACGGTATCACTATACTTATTCATATTTCTTCATTGATATTTTAATAATATGCTCACAAAGCTCATCAAAGCCCATTCCCTCTGCTGCCGCCTCCTGCGGTAAGAGTGAAGTAGGAGTCATACCCGGAAGCGTATTTGCTTCAAGACAGTAGAATGCATAGCTGTTATCCATTCTAAAATCGATTCTTGCATAGGTACGAAGTCTGAGTGCGCCAAATACTGCTTCTGCCGCCTTCTGCATTGCCAAAGTCACCTCTGCCGGAAGCTCTGCCGGACAGGTCTCAACTGCAGAGCCTGCCTGATATTTATTCTTATAGTCATAAAAGCCAACCTTTGGTGCTATCTCAATAATCGGTAATGCTCTGCCTTCAATGACACCAATTGAAAACTCTCTTCCATCAATAAACTGCTCAATCAATACTCTCTTCTCAAACCCAAATGCCTGCTTTAATGCATCTGCAAGCTCCTCTTGATTCTGAGCTTTATATACACCTACACTGGAACCGCCACAATTCACCTTTACAATACAAGGGAAGGTGTCCCATGTGAAATCCTCTCCCTCTGTCACAGTAATACCCATTGGCGTCGGAATCTCATACTTGGCAAATAACTCCTTTGCAATTGCCTTATCCATAGCAAGTGCACTTGATAAATAGTCTGTACCTGTATACTTAATATCCAGCAAATCAAACATTGCCTGAATCTTACCATCTTCACCATTCTCTCCGTGAAGTGCAAGAAATACAATATCACCCTGCGCACAAATGTCTAATACATGCGGTCCGATAGCGCAATTGGGATTATCCTTACGCATTGCTCTTACCTGTGAAATATCAGGATTCTGCGCTGAAATTGCTCCCACCTTTTCACTCCAGTCTCTTTCTAAGGCAAAAATATCTTTATAATCCTCGCCTTCACAGCCCAAATAAACATCCAGCAAAACTGCCTGATGCCCCTTTCTCACCAATGCCTTATATATCATGGAACCTGTCACCAAAGATACATCTCTCTCTGTACTCGTTCCTCCTGCAAGTACTACAATCTTCATATTAACCTCCAAAACTAATTATTACTTTCTTTATCTAATAAATCACTCAAACAATACAAAAGTATCCCATTCCACTCTGCCGACCAGCTTCCGGCCTCTTCTGTAATCTGCCACTGACCATCCTTCGTCAAATAGCATTGACCAAGAGCATTACTTCCTAATATATAATGAATCATATTCTCTAAAATAACTTCATATTCCTTACTTGGTGTAATGTAATCTACCAATCCTATGAGTAACGCCTTCTCCAAATCCAGTGCAATATCATCTGCATAAATCCGAAAAACATCTTCCTTCGAGGTCTTGGAAACATTCTCCGCTTCCTCTACCAACTCCTGCATCAGCTTGCTACATAAATCTCTCTGCGTTCCCTTTTCTGTTTCCAGATATGCAACCGTTCCATAGAAAGAAAACCTGTTATCAATCATTTCAGTCTTGCTACTCTCTAAATATGTATGTATTGCCTTCTGATATGCCTTATTATACTGATATCTGTACAACTGAGCATTCGCATAGAAATATGCCTCTGGGTGTGCATCCTGCCCGGATGTCTTATCCCAAGTTGAAAGACACCTCCACGCCTTCTGATATGCCGCTGTATATTCTGCTGCTAAATCATTCTCATACTTACCAAATCTGTCGGCGCATACAGCCATAATTCCACAAAATGCGGCTGTTGCTTCATAATCCTCATATATGCTTCCCGTCTTCTCATCCTGAATGGCGCTCATCCACTCTGCCGCTCTTAACAACTGGGTAATTAAGTCATTATCCTTCTCAAAGGTCGCTCCATGCTGATGTAATGCCATAAACAATGCCTGCATCATAAAGCAAGTATCCACTACCCCATTGGCACTTTCCTCATAAGCAATAGTTCCCATAGCTCCCAACAATCCTTGAAAGATTGTCTGCATAGGCTGATCCTCTATTTCAAAGGAATAGGATCTCCCTATCATATCTGTTTCAACAAAATAAGTTCCCGGCTCTGTCACTTCAGAAAAATCTCCTACACTAACATAATAGCCGCTTTCCTTATCATATATTTTCTCTTCTATTTCCCCTGTGTAAACCGTCTCCCATGTTACCTTATTCACTACTCGAAAGCATTCTCCATGCTCCACTCCAAGAAAATAAGCATGCTTATCTGCCCCTGTACCATATCCGTTCTGATCCACCAAAACCTTTACCGTACTAACAGGTATCTTATATGTATAGGAGAGCTCTGCTGCCCTTACGCAACTACTATATCCCATTGTTAGTAAAATTACACTTAGCCCCAAGCATAGTATACGTTTTATCATCTAGTATTCTCACCTTCATATCACAAACTTGACTTCATTTTACACGTTATTTTTATACAAGTAAAGTATTTTAGGGATAGAATAAAACGCCGTCAAGACAGAATATTTTTAAACCCATATCCTGTCTCGACAAACGCATTTTCATTATTGCAAAATTCCTAAAGGATCTATCGCTACACCATCCTTAGTCAGTTTGAAATATACATTACTACCTTCCTCTGAATAATAGATGGTTGGCGGTGCCACATAACCTATAATATCACCGGCTTGTACCAACTGACCTTCTGTTACTGCTATATCCTGCAGTTGACCATAGGTAAGCTCATATCCATTTCCCAAATCAAAGACAACTACTGTGCCAAGCTGTGCATCATTACGAATCTCTTTAATCAAAGCATCCGCTGCCGCTGTAATCGCAGAACCTTCTTCAGCTGCTATCACAATAGATGGATTATAACGATACTGCTGTAAGGTCTCATGATAAACAGCCTTGTCCATGCTATAATTTAAAAGCACCTCGCCTACAATCGGCCATTGAAGTGTTTCACCCTCTTCAAAGGATGGCATATTTACAACAAGATTAGCATTCTCTCCTGCCTCTTCTGCTACGATTGCCTCAGCCTCTGTTATTTCATCTTCAACAGTAACCAACGCCTGTGCCTGTGCTTTCTGTTGCTCTAAGATTTTCTGCGTGTTTTCGTTAATGTATCTTGCCTCATCAAAAAGCTTTTGTTTATCGTTTCCCGCCACCTTGGTATTTGCCTGTGTTGTATTCGTATTCTCCTGTACCTGGTTGTCCTCTTTTGCAAGTTTTTCTTTCATCTCATTTGCCTGATTCTGTTCCTCGAGCTTTGCAAAATCAATCTGATTTTCTTCCTGCCCCGCCTCATCATTGGATGCCATATATACTCCCGTCAGAGTTAGTGCCGATAGGACAAACACTGCTGCCGCTACCATAGTCATTTTTTCTTTGTGCAAACCCGAACGATTATTACGTCTTTTCATTCTATAACCATGCCTTTCCGCACCCTGCAAACCTTGTGCAAGGCACAAATTTGTGTTTGAAAATTTATTTTCAAACTGTTACCTCATTAATAGGATTGCCTTTCCTGCAAATTTTATTCTTATTTGCTTGTTTATTTTATTCGACACTAACATTATACCCTTTATCCTTTTTCGTATTCGCAAAGTAGTAATTCAAAATATCATAACAAGACATTCCATCCTGTGCCTGCTTCTTTGCAAAGCTTAGATTTAAGCCAAATCCATGTCCTACTCCTCGTGTGGAAATTACAATATTTTTCTCTCTTTCTTCTATTTCAAAACAGGGCGAACACAAATCAAATTCTTCACAAAAGCTGACGACATCCACAAATATTTTTTTTTTTTTATAGAGCAAACAACCTACATAGCCCACCTTATCTGTGAGAAAACTCCAATCCTCTAGCACCCGCGTCGTCATTTGCTCCCCTTCAATACTTCCAGGCATAATAGACTCCAATCTCCCCCAAAAGTCATCCTTTTCAAAATAATATTTATTCAAATAATCGTTATGATAAACATCATTTTCACAACTCTTAGCCTGTAAATAAGTTTGCTTCTCATCCTCACTTCCCACTCTGGTTTGCCCTGCACTCAAATAAAAAAAGGGGACTTCTATTACCTCTCCTTCATACAAAAGGATGATACCCTCCGTAGCCTCTACTGCACGTTTGATATCATCCTCTTTCTCTTCTGTATGTTTTATCTTATACATCAACTGCTCTTTATATTCAAAAAAATCACATATAGGTAGTCCACATTCTTCATATCGTATCAACTCAGGTCTTCCACATGTCTCCCAGCAATACACAAGATTTGTCCGGCATAAAACAGCAAGTGCTTGTACAAGCTGCTCCTCCGTCCCAAAGGGTACCACTGCTGTTATCATATAGGGAATCAACTCCTCCGGGTCATACGTATAGCTGCCTGTTGCATCTGTAACTACTACCTGAAATCCCGCATCACTGATTTTACGCTTCAGAAGTACATCCTGCTCCTCATCCTGCATGATAATACCAATAAGAAATGGTATACTAAGTAATATCAGAATTCCTACTGCCTTTTTCTTAATTCGCTTCCACATAGCATCTTCCTCAAAAGCAGTTCTTACTAATACACTATGCCTCAAATCGGATTATGTGATAAAAACAAATCTCTGTCTTTTCTTAAATACTCTGTTGTAATATCTGCTGTCTGTCTCGCAGACAAGAGCATACTATCAGCAGCACCAATCCTACCCTTTATTAAAGCTCCCGCAGCTTCAAAAGGCTTTTCCATTTTTATATAATATTCAGAAACACTGATATTATTCGGTTTAAAATGCTTATGCATAAACATTGGTAATAATGCACCGCTTGGAAGCTTTATTTTTAATGATAAGGCTTCTTTTTCCAAGCGTTCCTCAATACCAAACCACTCCTCCACTCCATGTAAATAAGTATAGCGGTTCAATCCCACTCCCAGCATCAACACCTTTGCATTCAAATCATAAAGCTTTCCATAGCAGCCCTGTCTTGGACATGGTGTTGTAAATCGTTCTTCACCTGATACATACTCCTGTAACAGCTTTTGATTCTTACTATATGCCGCTACGGAATGAGTAGGATGAAAGGAACGCATAACTCCCTCTCTTTTACGAAAGAGATTAGGCAAAATTCCAACACAAGCCTCCTCATTCTCAGGGTCATAGACAGGATATTCATTAGACATCTGTTTCCATGTATGAGTAGGCAGTATCAGCATTCCTTCCTCTACTGCTTCTGTCAAAGCATCCAGCACCGTATCTGCTCCGCCATCAACCTCGCCAATTGCTTTCATAGAAGAATGCACCAATAAAATATCATTCTTTTTGACACCAATGCTTCTTATATCATTTAATAAACTTTCTTTTGTGTACATATCATTCTATCCTTTTATGCCTGATAGTTATTTTTAAAAACGATTCGTCCTGCGTTGGTAATGCTCTGTTCCTTATCCGCCACAATATAAGAATCTTCTACAGTAATCTCATCTATCACAGGCGAACCATCATAATCACCAACAACCTTTGTATTAGACAAATCAATGCCCTCTACCTTCAAGCCGATTCCTGCTCCATTACAAACAATACGATTCATACGAATCTTCTTAAAAAATGGAATATCAGCAGCATCTACTGTTGGTGCAATCTCCCCTGACTCTCTGTAATCAAGCACATAGCCCATGGTAAAGATAATCGCTTCCTTCTCAATATTCATCATCTGAATATCCTCTAACAAAATGTCCTCGACAACACCGCCTCTGCCCATGGCTGACTTAAAACGAATACCTACATCTGTTCCGATGAATGAGCAATTCTTTACCTCTACATGCTTGATACCTCTGGACATTTCACTTCCCACTACAAAACCACCATGTCCATGATATACGGTACAATCCTGTATTCTTACATACTCTGTTGGAACCTCTATCTCTCTTGCCTTTGCGCCCTTTCCTGACTTCATACAGATGGCATCATCTCCTACATCAAAGGTAGTTCCAATAATCTCGGCATATTTACAAGACTCCAAGTCTAATCCATCGCCATTCTGTGCATAATAAGGATTACGAATCTTCGCATTGCGAATGGCTACATGCTCGCAGAAGCAAGGATGTACATTCCATGCAGGAGAGTTCTGCAAGGTAATATCCTCGATTAAAATATTTTTACACTGATATAAATGCACCATAACAGGTCTAAAGAAATCATAGTATTCTTTTGCAGTCTCTAAGCTCTCAAGCATCTTTGACTTCTCTCTGGAAAGCAGCCATGCATCATGAATGGACTTGGTCGGCATCCAAATAAAGCCATCTCTTTCCTCCACAAGATACTGCGACTTCTTTAGGAGCTCATCCCACTGTCTTTGGGTCATTTTAAACTGCTTTACAGGTCTCCAAAGCTGTCCATTTCCGTCAATTGTTCCACCACCTGTAATGGCAATATCACTTACATTCTCAGCCATAATCGGTGACAGGGTACGGATTGCCGGCATTCCCTCATAGTCTGACCAATATAACGGATATTCTTCCTCATTCTTACTAAATAATAAAACCGCACCGGTCTCTACATGAAGGTTAATCTTAGACTGTAAGCGAATCGGACCGCTCAGCCAAATTCCTGCCGGAATGATAACCTTTCCGCCACCATTAGCCGCCGCTGTATCAATCGTCTTCTGAATCGCCTGTGTATTGGAAATTACACCGCCATTTACGGCGCCATAATCTTTAATATTGTATTCCGCATCCGGAATAGATGGTAATGTTACTTTAAAATCTAACATAGTTTTCTCCTTAATAACCAATCAAGCCGAAGCCTCTAAAGAAGCTCCGGCTCAAAATTATGTTTATACTCTATTGTAGTTGATTAAGCAACCCTTTAAGATAATCTGTCTCTCTTCATCTGTTAACTCACCAAGTGTTAAGTCAAACTCCTTTGTCTGTCCTTCGCCTACTACATAAGCCTTGATTACAGAAGCCTTCTCCTCAACTGCCTTCTTGATGCCAGGAACATAGATATAATCTAAGTTCTTGAATGGAAGCTCGCCTTCCTCAATGATGAATGGAAGCATACCCCAGTTAATGAGGTTAGAACGATATCTCTTTGTAGCATACTCATTTGCGATGTTAGCCCATCCGCCAAGTACCTTCTGGCAGCTTGCTGCCTGCTCTCTTGCAGAACCATCACCTGGCTTCACTGCAAAGATTGTACTACCGATACCTGTGTTAGTGCTATCTGCATCAGGAGTAATCTCCTTCATAGCCTTCCAAGCAGCTTCAAGCTCAGGGAATGCCTCAACAGGACAAGCCTGCTCTTCTCTAGCCTTCTCAGCCTTCTGCACTTCCTTAGCAAGACCTACATAGTTAGGATCCTTTCTTGAAAGTGTAAACTCTGCAAGTCCTAAAGGATTAGAACGGTAAGATGATGTCTCACCTGAAGGAATTAACTCATCTGTTGTTGTTACAGGGTCATGAATCTCTGAAACTACCTTTAATAAGAGATTATCTGTTAAAGCTACCATTGCTGGCCAATCCTTAATGTTTGGACCAAACTTAATCTCAACGCTGTCATCAGCAACGCCCTTAGAATCAAATACTCTATTCTCGTAAATCTTCTTATCAAAGAAGTACTTATACTGATTGAACTTGCCATCGAACTCTGTAGCAGGTGTAAGGTATCCCTTGTTCGCTGCTGTAGCTGCGATAGAACGTGCATCCATAAGTGCAACAGATGCAATCTGTCCGCTCTGAAGCTTAGAACCTTCTCTGTTAGGGAAGTTTCTTGTAGAATGACGGATAGAGAATGCATTGTTAGCCGGTGTATCTCCTGCACCAAAGCAAGGTCCACAGAATGCTGTCTTTAATACAGCACCTGTCTGCATTAACTTAGCAGCACAACCATTCTTTACTAACTCCATATATACAGGCATAGAAGCAGGATATACGCTCAATGTAAACTCATCAGGTCCAATGCTTGCGTTATCTAAGATATCAGCTGCTGCACAGATATTCTCAAATCCACCACCTGCACAACCTGCAATAATACCCTGCTCTACATATAACTTGCCATTTCTTACCTTATCCTTAAGTGTGAAGTCTACTGCTCCATCAAGACTTACAAGAGCCTTCTTCTCACAGTCATCAAGGATATCCATAAGGTTTGCATTTAACTCTTCAATCGTATATGTATTGCTTGGATGGAACGGCATAGCAATCATAGGTCTAACCTTGCTTAAGTCTACCTTGATGCATCCATCATAGTAAGCAACTGCACCAGGATTCAACTCTGCATAATCCTCGCTTCTACCATGAATATCGTAGAACTCCTTAATCTTATCATCTGTCTTCCAAATAGAAGAAAGACATGTTGTCTCTGTTGTCATTACATCAATACCGATACGGAAATCAGCAGAAAGTGATGCAACACCAGGTCCAACAAACTCCATTATCTTATTCTTAACGTAGCCGTTCTTAAATACAGCTCCGATAATTGCCAAAGCAACGTCCTGAGGACCAACACCTAATACAGGCTCTCCCTCTAAGTATACAGCTACAACGCCAGGCATATTGATATCGTATGTCTGATTCAATAACTGCTTAACAAGCTCAGGTCCACCCTCGCCCATCGCCATAGTACCAAGAGCACCATAACGAGTATGTGAGTCAGAACCAAGAATCATCTTGCCGCCACCTGCAAGCATCTCTCTTGCGAACTGGTGAATAACAGCCTGATGAGGTGGTACATAAACTCCACCGTACTTCTTCGCACAGGTAAGACCATACATATGGTCATCCTCATTAATTGTTCCACCTACTGCACAAAGTGAGTTGTGGCAGTTTGTTAATACATAAGGAACTGGGAACTTAGTAAGTCCTGATGCACGAGCTGTCTGAATAATTCCAACGAAAGTAATATCATGAGATGTCAATTTATCGAACTTAATCTTCAGCTTATCCATGTTACCAGATGTATTGTGCTTTTCAAGAATTGAGTACGCAATCGTTTCCTTTGCTGCCTCCTGCTTATTTACATCTTTACCGGTCTTTGCCTTAATCGCTGCCATAGCCTCTGCGTTATCTGCAACAAGCTCTGTACCGCCAACTAAGTAAACACCGCCGTCCATTAACTGAATCATGTTAACACCTATCCTTTCCATCTTATATCACATGTATATTTATGCAAATCTATACTGTACAAAAATACTTTAAATCCCTATTAATATACTATAACATGTATGCTTTATGCAACCAAAAGTTCAGTTAGGAATTAAAATACATCAAAAAGGTACCTGCATATTTTTTGGTGCCCTATAGATGAGCAAAACCAGCTACGAAGTTACAACACGCAGCGTCAGATATATCTTTTACGAATGGAGCAAGCAAACATGCCAAAATATTAGTTATTAATGCCAAAAAGCGGGAAGATTATTAAATTCATTGCCAGAATATGCACAAATCTGATATGGTTTCTTTGCAACATCTTATGTAACTAATATATGGAGGGTATTCAATGAAAAAGAGCAATGCATTCAAAAGAATATGCAGTTTTCTGTTATCCTTCCTGTTAGTGCTTAGCAGCCTGTCATTCGACACACTCACTGTTAACGCAACAGGAATTGTTGACGGAACAACCATTTCAACTCCTGAAAAGGGGACAACCTATGAATTTGATTTTCAACAGAATGAGAATCTTGCCACCTCAGGAACCTACGGCTTATTAACTGTTGAGGGAGGCAGTAACTACAGACACCATGGTTCAGACCACGGCGTTGTAGGAAGCGTTACCTTTACCATTCAGGTCGCAGGTAATAGCAAAATCAGCATAGGTAGCTGTTCCTTTACAGGCTCTAGCGACGTTTTCAAGGCAAGCGCTGAAACTGGAGCTTTTGACGCAACCCAAAAGGCAGCTCGTACTGAAAAGTGCTGGAATGTAAACAACAACGGTGAGGGAGATACCGTTGACTTTTACTATGTTGGTGATGCTGGAAGTATCAGCATCCAAAGCACAGGCTATGTACCACATATCATGGTAACTCCTTTGGCTGATGATTATCAGCTTGCAACATGGGCACAGAAGAACTTCTCATTAGATATTAACGGTACAACCATCGCTGTGACAGGTGCTGCATCCGATACAGACAAGGCTTCCATCTCAGGTGGCAGCGTGTTATATCAGGGAACTACAGAGGGTATTGTTAGTGTTGATTTGGGTGGAAAAACATTAACCGATGCTTTGTTATCAAATTTGAGTGACAATATCACAGCTAAGGTATCAGGCTACAACGTAGAAATCACTTTTAACGACAGTGATGTGAAGCCAGCTTCCTTTACTTTAAACGTATATGACAGTGGCTTAAATGCTACTCCAGAGTTTGGAGAAACTACATTTTATAATTTTAGTGATGAATCTGTCATTCCAAAGGTATTCAAATATGGTGATTTCTTACAGACCATCACTTCAAGAGACGGATTATTAACCGTTAATGGCGATGGAAAGCTTTACCACAATGGTGGCGAAATTGCAATCAAAGAAGGTATCAGCTTTGCCATTAAATTACCTGGAAACGCTACGATTTCTTTCCAGCAGTGCTTATACGGCAGCGGCGGTAACTTAGTAGTATCAGGAATTCCTGAAGGAGCAACTGTATCTGCTGACAGCGTTGCTTTCAATGGTACAGCATGTAAAAATGAGACTTCTATCCGTTACGAAGGACCTGCAACTACACTCACCTTCTCTGTATCAGGCTCAGGTTATTTGCACGGCATGACGGTAACAACTGACGCAGAGCAGACAAGCGGTGGCGAAACAGGGGATGGCAATGAGGGCAATACAGATGTAACCCCTTCTGAACCTACTGTAACAACAGGAAAGATTGATGTATGGGATATCGGCGCAAAGGCTGAGAGCGACTCTATCTATAACAACCACATTACACAGGAAGCATGGGCTGCCACAGGCTTAGACCTTTCTACAAGTCTTGGCACAACTACTGTAACCTTTGGTGATGCACAGCTTGTTATCCAGAACGGCGATAAGATTTGTGGCTCTATCGGACAGGATGCTTCTGCATCTAAGTACACTGTAATTTCGTATCCAGACGGCTATACTTCAACAGGTGTATGGCATACAAATGGTAAGGGTGGAACTGGTAGAAGATGCGTTATTTTAAATAATGTAAAAGCCGGCGACCGTGTCAGCGTATACATGGGTTCTCATACAGTAGAAGAAGACCAGCTTCATTTCATGTATATGGGTTCTAACGGTGCTCAGAATGATGGCACAGACGTATTAAATCGTAATAACGATATGATTAACAATGGTGGTGTTCGCTATGATTTCGTAGCAAAATATGACGGACAGTACAAAATCTATGTTGATGCAACTACAAACCTTAAGCCTGTATATCACAGAATTGTCAGAGTACCTGCTGTCAATGTAACAGGTAATGTAGACCTTGGAGATACAGGTGTTGAGAGCTTCGGCATTAAGTTCATCAACAACACAACAGAAGAAGAAACTGTAGCTTCTGTAAATGGCACAAGCTTTAGTGCAACATTAACTCCCGGCTACGAATACACAGCTGTTATGACAGGTGTTGTAGGCGTTTCCTTCACTTATGACAGCAAGACAATTTCTGTTACAGACGCAGCTGTTAAAAACGGCATGAGCGGTGTATGCTTTAAGGCAGAGAGAAAGGATGTCGCTTTATTTAGTGGTATTGTAACAGGCTTAGAGGGCTATGATCTGTCAAAGGTTAAGGTAATCTTAGCTGCTGACCCTGCTTCTTTAAAGGAAGATATCACTGTTAAGCTTGGCGCTGATATGAGCTTTGCAGAATATATCGAGCCAAATGTGACTTATACAGTTACTTTAATAAATGCAAATGACTATATGGTTGCTAATCCAACCGTAAATATTGCTGTTGATACACAACAGAATATCAATGTAATCGCTAAGCCATGCTATCATATAACAGGTACTTTCCTGAATGTTCCTGCTGATGTAGCAGTTACTTCACTTACCTTTACTAATATAGAAGACGGCTATACCTATACAGGTACCATTTCAGGCAATGGCTACAGCGCAGCTTTAAGAGATGGCGCATACGCTACAAATGCTGTTGTAAATGGCTATAGCACAAGTACACATGTTATTGTAAATGGTGCTGAACAAACAAGAGATTTATTCTTTGTTGCAACAAGTGCAGCTACTACTCTTACATGGGTTAGCGATATCTATGTTGGATACCCTGAGAAGGAAAATAACTACGATTCCGTTCGTGATGCTGTTGCTGCTTGTAAGGCTATGAATCCAACAAGTGAAGCACAGAGAATTACCGTTCACATTGCACCTGGTGTATATCGTGAACAGATCATTGTAGAAGCTCCTTATGTTTCTTTTGTAAATGATGAACCTTCTAAAGAAGTAAAACTGACATGGTACTACGGTGTAGGCTACAAGTATTACAGTTCAGGTGCTAAGCAGTACTATGATGAAGAACGTGCTTATGATAAGTTCGAAAAGAATACAGTTACCAAATGGGGGGCTGCTACCTATATTAAGAGCACAGCTATCGGATTTAGAGCAGAGAATATTACCTTCGAGAACTCCTTTAACAGATATCTGACAGAAGAAGAATTAGCAGATGGTATCGAGGTAAGTGGTGAATCCACAGCATTTGTTCGTCAAAAAGGTGTTGATGTTGTTTCTTCCGCAGCAAAGGAACGTGCTTCCGCTCTTGCATTAGAGGCAAATCATGCTGAGTTCTACAACTGTAAGATTTTAGGCGGTCAGGACACTATGTATACAGGCGGCAACATCGTATGCTACCTAAAGGACTGCTTCATCGAAGGTAACACCGACTATATCTTTGGTGGTGGAAATATCGTATTTGCCGAATGTGAGTTGAGCTTCTACGGCTTCTCCGATTCTAAAGCAGGCGGCTATATTACTGCTGCTGCCGAGCCATACCGCACAGGATATATCTTCAACAACTGTACAGTAACCAAGAATGCTGATACACAGTTTGGTACAGGCTACTTAGGCAGACCTTGGAGACAGCAGGCTACCGTATACTTTATCAATACAAAGCTTGCTGACAGCAGCTTAATTGATGCAAAGGGCTGGACCTCTATGAGCGGTTCTACTCCTGAAAATGCAAGCTATACAGAATTTAATACTACATATATGGATGGAACACCTGTTGATATGTCATCAAGAACTGCGGGTACTGTAGTAGCTGAGAATCCAATTCCTGACTTACAGACCGTATTTAGCAGCTGGGCACCATATTATTACGGCATGGAGGAAGCCCCTGACGAGGACGAATCTTCTTCTATTGAAGAAAGCTCTAGTGTAGAGGAATCCTCAAGTGAGGCTGAGGCTTCTACTGAGGAAGAAAGCTCTAGCGAAGAATCTTCAAGCGAGGTTGAGTCTTCTACTGAGGAAGAAAGTTCTAACGAAGAGGAATTTTTAGAAGTTGAGTCTTCAGGTAAGCCTGTAGAAAGTCAGCCAAGTAAGAATCATAGTACTTCTTCAAGCAAACCTGCTACAAGTACAAGCAACCCAAGTACTCAAATTCAGGACGCTGATGTTCCTCTCGCAGAATCAACAGTTATTGTAGGGGAATACCTACATGTAAATCTATCACAAGAACAGATGCTGTTAAGAATCCAGTTATTCGAGAAGTATCATGGAATGAACCTCTCTGTACTTGCTCACTTAGGTAATGGCATTGGCTATACCATCGACACTGATTTTATAGCTAGCATGACCGCAGATGTAGCGCTTGGGGCTTCTCTTTCAGAGATTAGACAGTTTGCATTAGGCTTTGCAACCTATCGTGTCATTCCAACACAGCCGCAGAAGTTTGCCCGCAACTTAACTATCAATGTACATGTTGGTACTAAGCATATTGGCAAGACTGCCTATATCTTCTCTCTCGACTCCTTAACAGGTCAGTTTGTAAGAAAAGACGTTATAACAGTAAGCGAAATCGGTAATGTTGCTTTAACAACAAACGAATTATCACAAATCATGATTATGATCGAAAAGTAAGTCAATCACATAATTACTATAAAAACCTTCAAAATCCGCCATATTATGAAAAGAGTCCCATAATATGGTGGATTTTTAGTACCCATAGCTTTGCACCACCTCCAGATAAGGACTGTTTTGAATATCATAGGGCGTTACTAAAAAGCCTCCATCACTGTCTAAATCAACCCCTGTTTCCTGATAGGCGTACCACACCAAATGGGCACAGTGAGTACCTTTATCTTTTAATAAATCTGCAAACAAATAATAAGGAATGTCCACCATATTCTCCATTGCATAATCCACTGCTTTCTGCACGGAATAGTACTTTTGATACTCTTCCTTTAACCGTAGCACCAAGAAGGACGGATATACCTCCCAGCCCTTCACATCACAAAGCTTCGTATTCGTCCCTAACATCACTGCCTCTAATATCAAGCCTTCCTCAGCATCTACCACCAAGCCTGCATGACCATTACGCCAGCCCATGAACCGAGAATTCTTTGTCACAAGAATATCACCTGTCTGAATATCCACTAATTGTGTTCCTTTGGTACGCTTTTCATTTTCATCTATTATATATTCACAGATAGTAAGAGGCGTTGTTTTTACACTTTCTGTCTGTATTGGTGTAAAATACGCTTCCTGCAATTCCAATAACCTTGCATATTCCCCTTGTACTAACAGCTTTTCTATGACCTGTTCAGCCAGACCTGTCTGCTCTGATAATATATGCATATTTTCAACATTCTGCGTACGCCCCATAAGTATACGTCTTATATTCACCTGCTCTACCTCGGGCATGATGTGTGTACTTTTGATTGCTTCATTGATCCAGTTCCAATAAAGTAAAATGCTCATCATAAGTGCGATTATTATAATACTAACGATACGCTTTCTGAACATCCTTTTTTCACCTAACTGCAAAAAATAAGAACAGAAAATGCTCTTACACATCTCCTGTTCCTTATTTTTTCCATATTTATAATTAGTTATTCTACTTCATCAATATTCAAATACCCGTAATCATATCAATCCACTGACCAATGTACCAAAACGCCCAAAGTAAATATACTAACCAAAAATAATTAGTTGGCATAAGAAATATATAGACTAATTTCTGTCGGATATTGGTTCCCCATCGAATAGCTAATATAATATCAACTATGAAGGACATCAAAATACTAAACAAAACACAGATATTTCCTATGTTTAACAGCGTATTAGATTCTATCCCTAGATTAAATGCTATCATTTTCAATAGAATACCACCTAGCTGAATCGTCAGTGTAATTATTAGAATTTTAAAATATTTCTTCATTTAGTACCTATATCTTTCATTTATATTATCTTATTTCACACATATCGGAATCATTAATTAGAACATAGTATGTAGCAGGTGCATGTCCATCTCCTACTAAAAATTCTCCTAGCTGTTCAGGTAATGCTACTGATTTATCAAAACCAATATCGAACAAAATAGATATTATTGCTCCCGCACATTTACTATTCCAAAACTCTCCTATAATTTTTTTTACATTTTCTTTTTCTTTCTCTGAACCTGCTAATCCCTCTGATGCCAACTGTAAGAAGAATGCTAACGAAGGATACACTTTATATCCTGCATGCATAAATAAGAACTTTCTCTCTTCTATCTTACAAAACCTCTTTGCTCTACTCGATATCATATCATACTGCTCATCTGAAATATTCTGAGAACCTGCATAATCAAACACTTCATCCCATGAAGATGCACAATCTGAAACAATACGTGATAATGCCAAATCAAGAAGTCCCTTTTCTAACGCATTATAATTACTCTGTCCAGTACGTTCACACCACTTTGCATCAAGTCCTAAACTTCCTATATCAAGTGTAATATCTTTTCCAAATTTGCCAAATCCCCACTGAGAAAGAGGCACATAGGCAACAACATCTCTAGGGTTTACAATATTAAAGATAGAATTATATTTTTCATCTTTTCTCGATGAACTAATTGTCGTACTTGGTGTTGCAAATGTATATGCAAACACCTCTTTTCCTTCATCCAACAACTTAGCAGCTAAGATGTTAGATAATGCTGCCCCTCTGGAATGACCCGTAATCCAATATGTTAAATTGGAAGTATCTTGTATATTATTTGCTACATAATCATTTACATAAGAAAGAATTCTCTCTTCTGTCAAATAGAAACCTTTATGATACTCTGAATTCCAAGAATCAGGATCTCCCATATCAAAATTACTACTCCACTCTTCAATAGTTCCATTAGTCCCTCGAACTACTACCGCTAAGATTTTCTTTGTCTGCCCATTATACGACACCTCATGGACACCTAAGCCTATTTCCGAAATATTATCATCTGAATAATCATCTGAAAGCTTATAATCCACTACATTTTCAAATCCATGAAATTTAAGCATATCTTCGATATTGGATACTTTTCCATCTGCTCCTAATGCATATTCAAACGCACCTTCCTTATAAATTGCATTTGCAAAAGTCAGAGAGCTTGAACTGATTGCGCTATCATAATTTTCTCCATTCTCAAAGAATTCCCTAAAATCCATTATGTATTGTGCATCTTTTACATCGTAATAACCAAACATTGTACCCTTAAACAATCCAGACAACGGCACTTTATCTATGTCATCCTTACGCCCATCATAATCTGTATCTTGTACCGATGGATTAGACTTTACTTTTCCTGTAACGATTACCTGTGTTTTATCAGCATTATATTTGTAATTTAATTCACATACTTCGGCACCATCAAGTACTCCATCATGATCTGTATCTGGATTATCTTTATTTAACTCAAGAGACACTCCATTAAACATGACCATATTCTCTTCATAATAGTCCGTAATTCCATCTCCATCACTATCTGTTTCAATATCAATCTTCTCATTAATCTCTTTATAAATATCAGATAGTTCACTCGCATCTGCAGCATAATAGAATGCTCCCCCTGTATTCTGCGCCAGAGGTTTTAAATAATTTGTAAAATAACTATTATTATTTCCTAAGCCTACAGTATAAATCTTCACACCTAGTTCATTAGCAGCTCTAATGACACTAGAATGTTTACTTCTATCATGTGCTTGTCCATCTGTAAATACAATAGCTACTTTTAATATATCATCCGCATTTGGTGAAAACTGTTGTAAGGCATTTTGAATTCCACTATACATATATGTAGTTCCACGTGAATCAAAAATTCCATTTCTATTATACACTCCACCGTTTACATAAGTAAATTGTAAATGATTCTTTAATTTTTCTTTTCCTACCTGATTACACTCAATCAATCCACCTGATATATCATCAACAACACCATCAAATTTAATAATACCAATTTTGGCACTATGATTTGAATTATCTACAAAATCACGCGCAACCTCTAAACGTTTATGTTCCGGATCCATACCACCCTTAAAAATACCCAAAGTAGAGTTATAAGCGTAATCTCCTCCTAAACTTCCTGAGTCATCTATTACAAGTACAATTTCAACTCCATTATATCCAGTTGTATTCCATACATCCTGCCATGTAAATGTATCTTCATAAACCTTTCTATTAAGTAATATATACTTTGAAAAGTGTGTTGTAGTCGCACTTGCAACATTACCATTTATTGTTGTTTCTAATAATTCCAGCGTTTGCTCTTCCTCATTAAAATAGTAAATTGCCGGTTGGAAATCACTACTTTTCAAAAGGGTACTATCAAATTCAAAGTGAATTGTTGCGTTTTCAAAGCTTCCATCTACAGAAAAATCATAACAATTACCTATATATCCCGGCATCTCTTCTGGAAACAAAAACTCATCATCAAAGGCTTGTATCTCTAATGTTTCCAGCTGTTCTGCTAACAGTTGAATGTCCAAAGATACTTTTACTGTATCAGCAGTATCAGCCACAGCATGTACATTAAAAATCTTATCTGCTACAAGAGGATTCGTTCCAAATGAAATCTCAATACCATCACCTGCACCATCTCCATCTGTATCAAATATCAAAGGATTTGTTTTGTATACCTTAACCTCTTCATAATCTGATAATAAATCTCCATCCGTATCTGCTCTAGATAAATCCGTTTGCAAGCTAAGTTCTTCTAAGTTGGTGAAACCATCCTGGTCCGCATCTTCTTTACCATCTTCAATACCATCCTGATCCGTATCTTTATAGATTGGATCTGTACCCGTATAACATATTTCTACGTAGTCAGAAAGACCATCTTCATCTGAATCTGAAGAATAAATGTTCATTCCTAGGATTTCTTCAATATAATCTGGTACTTTATCGTAATCAGTATCCAACTCATAGTTGATTACTTCTTTTTCTCCTTCATCACCTTCTAATTTGTATGAATGTAACTTCATATTCTTTGGCTCAATATCCACAGTACTTTCATTACCATTGAAACCAAACGAAATAATCTGTCCTGGAGCAATATTAGCATTATAACCTGCATTACTTACAACATAATGATTTCCTTCATGCACTACAATCATTGCATTCCAGATATTTGTTATTTCTCTATCAAAGTCAAACTCTAATATCCAGTCTTCCAACATGATTTCTGTATTGTTTGTAATTTGAATATTTGCTGTAAATCCACTTCCCCAATCACTATCCACACGGTATTCTATAGAATAATCCTCCGGTTTCACCTGCACCTTAGTGCCCAAAAGTTCATAACTCTTAGGAAAACCCGAAAAATCTCCATTTCCGCTAAATCCAAACTCAACACATCCTCCTACAAGAATGTCCTGATTCCAGCTTGCGTTCTTTATAATATAGCCATTTTCTGTCTTTTCATGAATTACTGCATTCCAAATATTTGTAATATCATAATTACACTCAACATCCAGATACCAGTCCTCGACTATTACATCACCAATATTTTCAATTTTAACTAACGCATTATAAGCACCATCCCAGTAACTATCAAGATGAAATGTTACTTTAAAATTTTCTGCAACATATACTTCTTGAGTTGTTTCTCCGTCCCAACCACTCTGTGTTTCTTCTGTAGATTCCTCTGTTGACTGCTCCTCTATCAAAGTCTCCTCAGATGATCCTTCTTCTGTCTTCGTTTCTTCAGATGATTCTTCTGTTATCGTAGATTCCTCTGTTACTGCTTCCTCAACTGATTCCTCTGTTGTCGACTGCTCCTCTGTCACTGCTTCCTCAACTGATTCCTCTGTTGTCGGCTGCTCCTCTGTTACTGCTTCCTCAACTGATTCCTTTGTTGTCGACTGCTTCTCTGTTACAGCTTCTTCAGATGATTCCTCCGTTGTCGACTGTTCCTCTGTTGCTATTATTTCTTCAACCGTCTGCTTTTCAGTTGTACTTTCTACTACAAAAGTCTCTACTAAGGATGGCTCCTCCTTTGCACCCCCCATACTCTCTTCAACTACTACGGTCTCTTCAACAATAGTCTCTTCCATGGCATAAGCCTTCAAGTCCACTGTGGTTACACACACTGTTACCGTCAACAAAAGTGACATGGCTTTTGTAAAAAATCTTTTCATTATCTCTCTCCCATTCTCATTTTCAATAATAGCTACAATTCCTATGTAACTAAATCCTACTGTAATAGACGTCTCTATTCAGTCGATTAATCTTTCACTCGCTCTATGCATATTGCTTTCATATATTATCAATATACATACGCAAAGTCAACACGTTATTTTTTTAATTTAATATAAAATTACATTATTTCATATTATTTGATGCGCATTGTCTTGCTAAGCGTGGTTGCTTTGTAACATATTTCATCTTTACGCCAGTGCATATCGCAGAGCATTTATATATAACAGAAGCAAAGATTTCTAATCAGCACCACCGGCTTAGCCGGTGGTTTGCTCACGCCCTATAAGGGCTCATTACCTGCGTTGGAGTCTAAAGACTCATCGAAAAGGTTCGCCAGCCGCAAAACATTTACCTACTTGAGCCCCTTGGGCTCATTTTACTTGTTCTTCTTTACTGGCTCACCCGTAAACGGGTCTACATACTCTTTCAACGACATTTGGTCATACTCAAAATCTTCTTTCAACTGATTTTGAATATATTCCTGTATTTTCTTTGCATTCTTACCTACAGTATCAACATAATATCCTCTACACCAAAAATGTCTATTTCCAAACTTATATTTCAAATTTGCATGTCTTTCAAATATCATCAAGGTACTCTTTCCTTTCAGATATCCCACGAAACTTGAAACACTTATGCTTGGTGGAATTTCAACCAACATATGAACATGGTCCGAACACATCTCTGCCTCTACTATTTTGACTCCTTTTCTCTTACACAAAGCACTCAAAATATTGGCTATATCCTGTTTCAACTGTCCATATATTACCTTTCTCCGAAACTTCGGTGCAAAAACAATGTGATACTTACAATTCCATTTGGTATGTGATAAACTATTTACATCCATTTGGATACCTCCTTTGATTTATATGCGGTTGGCGAACCTACATATATTGTATCATTGGGGGTTTTCTTACTGTAAGCTAAAGCAATTTCCACCACCTGCATAGCAGGTGGATTTTTAGTATTTGGGCTCCATTTTTCGGAACTCGAAAAACTCCGTCCCAAATACAGGGCCCTGCCCTAACA
>JAZNMO010000141.1:0-46929 GCA_045579665.1 Lachnospiraceae bacterium | reverse complement strand
ACATAATGTGTTTTCATAAGATTAGTAAGGGGACAATGCGTAAACAAGTTTACGCATACAAATTTGTGCCTGCGGCCCCAAGTTTGCAAAATACGGAAAGGCATGGTTGGTAGAATGAGAAAAGTACAGCAGCAGGAGATACTGGAGTTAGTAAAAACTCTGCACGAAGCACATGCAGAGGTAAAGGGGAAAGTAGAGAAAAGACAAAATCATATCGCACAGGGCATACTGGCAGATTGTCAGGAGTGTGCTATCAGTATAGGAAATGCCATCGAAGCCTTTGAAGGAGAAGGCTTTGTAACCATATCTTATTTGGAGGAATACTGTCAGGTAGTCTTTCAGACACATGAAAGCTTAAATGAATCCAATGTAAATGAAAATAGAATTTATAAGAATTTGGAAAAGCAATTGCTGAAGGTAGAGAATAGCATCAAAAATGATATTACTCTCCGAAAAGAGATTGCATTTTTCCCATACAAAGCATCTATGTGGGACTCTCTGGAAAGCATCTATCTGGCGGCAAAGGAAGACCCAAATGTGGATGTTTACTGTGTACCGATACCATATTATGACCTGAATCCTGATAAAAGCTTTGGGCAGATGCATTATGAAGGACGAGAGTATCCAAAGAATATAGAGGTAATAGACTGGCAGACCTATAACTTTGAGGAAAGAAAGCCGGATGTTATCTATATTCATAATCCATATGATAATTGGAATTTGGTAACAAGTGTACATCCTAGATTTTATTCCAATAAGCTTAAAGCGGCAACGGATGAACTTGTGTATGTACCTTATTTTGTTTTGCCGGAAATCGAACCCACAGATCAGCGTACGGTTGATGGAATGAAGCATTTCTGCTTTCTTCCCGCGATAGCCAATGCAGATAAGGTAATCGTGCAGTCTGAAAAGATGAAACAAATCTATGTGAATGAATACTATAAGGCGGCGAAAGCGTTTGGACTGACAGGAAAACATCTGGATATGCAGGCGTTGAATCAGAAATTCTTAGGGCTTGGTTCGCCAAAGTTTGATAAGGTGAAGAATACCAAGAAGGAAGATTTAGAGATACCAACGGAGTGGCTGAAGATTATCGAGAAACCTGACGGAAGCTGGAAAAAGATTATATTCTATAACACTAGCATCGCAGCATTATTGGAACACAATGAAAAGATGCTTGAGAAGATGAAATGGGTATTTGAAGTGTTTAAGGAAAATAAGGATGAAGTGGCATTGCTTTGGCGTCCGCATCCATTGATTAAGAGTACAGTATCGGCTATGAGACCATGGCTTTGGGAAGAGTATGATAAGCTGGTACAGCAGTATAGGGCAGAGGACTGGGGCATTTATGATGATACAACTGATATGGATAGAGCTGTAGTGCTTAGTGATGCGTATTATGGTGATCACAGTAGTGTGGTGCAGGTATATCAGCAGACAGGGAAACCAGTGATGGTGCAAGATGTATCAATTATTGAGTAAAAGAGGAAAATATGGAAGAGAAAATTTTAGTTACAAAATCTTCTATGCCTCCATATGAGGAGTATATAGAAGCGATAAAGCCTTTGTGGGATACACATTGGTTAACCAATATGGGAATATATCATAAAGAATTAGAAAAAAAAATGAGGGAGTATTTAGATGTTCCGGTTCTTTCGTTAATGGTGAATGGGCATATGGCTTTGGAAATGGCGATACAGGCTTTCGGGTTTCCAGAGGGATCTGAGGTGATAACAACACCGTTTACCTTTATATCTACAACACATGCAATTGTGAGGAATCGCTTGAAACCTGTGTTTTGCGATATCAAATTGAGTGATGGAACGATAGATGAATCACAGATAGAAGACTTGATTACAGAAAATACAGTTGCAATTTTGCCAGTTCATGTATATGGGAATATATGTAACACCGAAGAAATACAGAGAATTGCTGATAAATATAACTTAAAAGTAATATATGATGCGGCACATGCTTTTGGTGTGAAGTATAAAGGGAAAGGCATTGGAAGCTATGGAGATGCGTCGATTTTTAGTTTTCATGCAACAAAGGTGTATAACTCTATAGAGGGAGGAGCGGTGACCTTCTCTGAAAATAAATTATATGAAAAATTATATAATTTAAAAAACTTTGGCATTCGTAATGAAGAATTAGTTGCTGAGGTTGGGGCGAATGCCAAAATGAATGAATTCTCTGCGATTATGGGACTATGCAATCTGAAACGTGTAGATGTTGTGTTTGAAGAACGACGAAAACGTTATGATTATTATATGGAAAAACTATGTGGTATTAGAGGAATAAATTTCTTGGAGCGAAATGAAGAAGCAAATAAAAATTATGCATATTTTCCTATATTGATCGAGGATGGGTATGGAGAAACAAGGGATATGTTATATGAAAGATTAATTAATCAAAATATTTACTCCAGAAAGTATTTTTACCCGATTACTTCAGATCAGGCATGTTTTAAAAATAAATATAAGTATGATGAACTGGATAATGCAAGAGAATTGTCCAAAAAGGTTTTGGTT
The DNA here is from genome assembly GCA_045579665.1 of Lachnospiraceae bacterium. Classification (GTDB taxonomy): domain Bacteria; phylum Bacillota; class Clostridia; order Lachnospirales; family Lachnospiraceae; genus COE1. Next base: position 44,398 of record JAZNMO010000141.1, on the reverse strand, counting down.
TTGCCGTTTTATGAAACGTTACCATTTGAACAAATAGATAGAATAGTAGAAGTGATAAAGGATAGATAAAGAGGCGGAGGCGTAGAGTTGGTTAGTACATATTTAGACAAATTGAATCAAGTCTATAATAAGTTACAAGATGATGAATCACAAATGGTGTTTGAAGCAAGGCTTAAATATATAATAAATCGTAATGTGGATGCGTATGAGGATGTGATTGCGAAGTTATATTCAAATTGGCGATGCGTGGAATTAGAAGAAAAAGTCCAAGAAATGAATCCTAAGGGAATTGTTATCTATGGTTGTGGTCATGATGGAAGAAGAACGAAAAAACATTTGGATGATTGGGGATATGCAGTCGACTATTTTTGCGATAGAAATAATGAAAATGTAAAGCTATGCGAAGGGATAGATGTTTTATCGGTTGATGAAATGATTGAAAAGCATGATAGGCAACTGGTGATTATTGCTTCAAGTAATTTTGGTAAAGAAATGTATCACAATTTGATAGAAAAAGGATTCGCGAGAGAGTGGATATTATTTAACGAACATAATAATTTGATAGCGACTCATGGAAAGCAGTATTTTGATGTGCTAGAAGCGGAAGATAATGAGGTGTTTGTAGATTGTGGTTCGTTTGATGGCGAAGATATTATTAACTTTTTAGAGTGGACAAAAGAGAAGTATGATTATGTTTATTCCTTTGAACCAATGAAGAATCAATATGAAGAGATTGTAAAAAGGTGTGAAGAGAAAAATATAGGAAACATTAGTGTTATGAATAATGCAGTGTGGAACCAAAAGGAATCTTTACATTTTGAGGAAGGTGGAGCAGGGTCATATCAGCTAAGTAAAGGAAAACATATTGTTGAAGCAATTAGTCTGGACGAAGTATTGTATGGAAAACGAGTTACGTATATCAAGATGGATATTGAAGGCAGTGAGATGAAAGCATTGGAAGGTGCGGCAGAAACAATAAGAAGCAACAAACCCAAATTAGCAATATGTATCTATCATAAAGGTGAAGATATATGTGATATAGGAGCATATATATTGGAGTTGGTTCCAGAATATAAGTTTAAGATAAGGCATTATGCATCGAATACGTGGGAAACGGTTTTGTATGCTTATATATAATATGCAGAGTAGGAAAAGAAAATGAAAATAGCAATTATGCAGCCATATTTGTTTCCGTATATAGGATATTGGCAGTTGATAAATGCAGTGGATAAATTTGTCATATTGGATGATGTTAACTATATAAAGAGGGGATATATTAATCGTAATAGTATATTGCTGAATGCTCAGCAGTATAAGTTTACGATTCCTATATATAAGGCATCTCAAAATCGATTAATATGTGAAACGAAACTTAATTTTGGGCAAGAAGAAAAAAAGAAATTTTTGTTAACGATAAAAAATGCATACAGAAGAGCACCCTATTTTTTACAAGTAATGCCAGTTATAGAGAAGATAATCAATTATGATGAGGATGATTTGACAAAATATATTCAGAACAGCTTGCTATTGATATCTGAATACTTAGGAATTGATACGGAATTTATGCTTTCATCGAAAATTGATAAAGATAATTCTTTAAAAGCACAAGATAGAATCTTAGAAATTTGTAAGTATTTAGAAACAGATATATATATCAATCCTTGTGGAGGACGTAGTTTATATTCTAAGGAAGATTTTATGAATAGAGGATTACAATTGTATTTTCTAGATACAAGAATGGATAGGATCGTATATAAGCAAGGTGGTAATGATTTCGTGGAAAGATTGTCGATTATCGATGTGATGATGTATAGCAGTGTACAAGATATACAAAGATTTTTGGAGGAGTACGATTTAAATGAGTAAACAAGATATTATAATATTTGGAACAAGTAAGGTTGCAGAAATTATATACAGCAGTATGAAAAGTGATATAAATGCAAAATGGAATCCGATAGCCTTCTGTGTTGATAAAGAGTATATGAAGGATGAACGGAAATTTGGTCTTCCAGTAGTTCGCTTTGATGAGGTTGAGAATATATACTCGCCTGAAAACTATAATATGCTTGTGGCAATGGGGTATCATCAGATGAATAAGGTGCGTGCTCAGAAATGTCATGAGGCAAAAGAAAAAGGATATCATTTGATTAGTTACATACATTCAAAAGCGGATGTGCCTTTGGATGTAGAGATAGGAGAGAATACAGTTATTCTAAATAATGTGACAGTAGGACCGTATTCGAAAATAGGTGCTAATGTTTATATTTATAATAATGCGACGGTGTCACATCATGTGACGGTTGAGGATAATGCATGGATAACATCGGGAACTGTAATAGGAGGCAATACAACAGTTGGTAATAACTGTTTTTTGGGAATCAATAGTACAATAGGTCACAATGTATCTGTGGGAATGAATAATTTTATTGGAACTACAGCAGTGGTTACAAAGAATACAGAAGATGATGCAGTCTATATTGTGGCTGATACACCCAAATATAGACTGAATACAGAACAATTTATGAGGTTATTTAAATTTGATTAGGGGGGTAAAAAGAGATGGAAAAGGTAAGGAAAATAATTGCAGAAACATTTCGTGTAAAAGAGAATGATTTGAATTCTCAGTTGAATATGAAAGATATTGATTCATGGGATAGCTTGACGCATATGGAACTGATAGCAAACCTAGAAAATGAATTAGATATAGAATTTACAGCGGATGAGATAATGGAGATGACAGATATTGGAAAGATAGAAAGAATAGTAGAGGAAAAGATAAATGGAAATTAAAGGTAAGGTTGTGTTAGTCACTGGTGGCTTGGGCAGTTTAGGACAAGGTATTGCAGCTGCATTGAAGAACAAAGGTGCGAAGGTGATTGTATTTGATCGCATGGAAAGTGAGTTAGAGAATACATATGAAGTTGATGTTACGGATGAAGATAGTATTTTGCAAGCTTTGGAACAGATTGAAAAGGTAGATGTACTGATTAATTGCGCAGGTGAGATATATTCTGAACCAATAATAAATGTGATGAAAAAGGAAAAGCATAGTAAAGCTAGCTGGAATCGTATTATTAATAATAATCTTAATAGTTGCTTTCTTATGTGTAGCTGTGTGGCAAAGAAAATGACAGAGAGCAGAACCAAAGGAGTGATTATTAATTTTAGTTCGATTTCTGCTCAGGGAAATATGGGACAGGCGGCGTATTCAGCAGCCAAAGCAGGAGTTGAAGCATTTACTAAGGTGTTGGCAAAAGAACTTGGAATGTTCAAAATAAGAGCTTGTGCAATAGCACCAGGATTTATTGAAACGACTTCTACTAGAAATTCATTATCGGAGAGTATGATAGATTATTGGAAAAAGAATACGCCTTTGCGTAAGCTAGGAAAACTAGAAGATATAACTTCTACTGTAGAATATATTATTGAAAATGAATATATTAATGGAACCGTTATTCAGATAGATGGAGGTTTGACGTTATAGAGCATGATTAATAGAACTGAAATAAGAAGAATGTATGATAAACAAGAGATTATATTTCCGATTATAGGTTCTGTGATAGAGGGTAATTCCGAAGGAACTATTTTATGTGATGATGAGCAAAATCCGAAACACGTATTTGTTATCAATAAATTTGGGTTTTGTCAGGAATTGTATACGGAATGGAATTCGGATTTTTTCGAATCAATAATTAGAGAAAAGATAAGTAGTAGAAGTAGAATGAAATTAAGGTTGTACAATCCTAAGGGACATTTGCAGGAATATGTGAAAGGACTAGAATTTGCACAAGAAGCAAAAAGAACGCACTTTGTAATTGGAGAAAAAGAATTGGTGGATTGTGAGAACGGTGCTAGTAATAAATTTCATATCTGCCCAATGACAGAAACAAATTATGTAGATGCGTTCGGTTTAGATTTAGATAGCAGATATTATAGCGGGAAAGAAGAGTTTTGCGAAAAAGCTATTCCGTACATGGCTTTGGTTAATGATGAAATTGTAGGGCTGATTTATGGTGCGGGATTTGATGGGAAAAGATATGAAATTGACTATTGTGTTGATGAAAAATATAGAAATCAAGGGATTGGAAGCGCATTAGTTTGTGCATTTTCAAAAAAATGCTTTCGCGAAGGAAAAAAGCCGGATGCAGATATATATTCTAATAATATATCATCCATTAAAGCTATAAGAAAGTGTGGATTTAAAGTAGCTAATGAATATTTATTTTATAATATAAATGAAATTAAATAGAAAAATGGAACAAAATAGGGAAAGAAATAAAAATTTAGGTAAGGAGGAAGGGGATCTTGAAGTGGGAAAAAAAAGGATTAATTTACGAACCAATTAATGAATATGGGTGGATATGTAGTCATGCTCAAATTCCTACAGTGCTTGTTTTAGAAGATAGGATGAGGATATACTTTGCTACAAGACCGCACGTTGGCGAGAGTTATATTGCTATGATGGATGTAGATATAGAAAATCCAAAGAATATTATTAAAATATATGATAAGCCAGTTATGACCCCTGGAAATCAAGGTGAGTTTGATGAACATGGTGTTATGCCTAATTGGGTTGAAAGAGTAGATGATAAAATATATATGACATATGTGGGATGGAGTAGAAGAACAAGTATCCCATATAGTAATTGGCAGGGGTTGGCAGTAAGTAAAGATGAAGGTTTGTCTTTTGAAAAGTGTTTTAAAGGTCCAATTTTAGATAGAACGCGAACGGAGATTTTATCAGCAACTGGATTATTTGCGTATAAAAAGGATGATGTATACTATGGGTTTTATGCAAATGGTACAAAGTGGTGTGAGATAGATGGAAAGTTGGAGAGTACTTACAACATTGTATCTGCATATTCAAAAGATTTAGTTAATTGGGAAAATAGAAACGGAAAGCCGATATTTAGTGAAAAGAGTGTGGATGAAGCTACAACTAGACCCACAATTATTGAACTAAATAATAGATATCATATGTGGTTTTGTTACCGTGGAGTCAATGATTATAGAAACGGTATCAATTCGTATTCGATTGGATATGCATATTCAGATGATTTAGTTTATTGGACTAGAGACGATTCAAAAGCAGGTATAGTGAAATCAACAGAAGGTTGGGATTCGAAAATGACAGCATATCCATATGTTGTTAAAGCTAAGAATAAAATATATATGTTTTATAATGGGAATGGATTTGGACAAAGCGGTTTTGGGTATGCAGAATTGGTAGAGGATTAGAATATACCGCAAGAAAAAATGGAGAATATTAAGGCGGAAACGAGAGATGTATACATATAATTTAGGATTAAGTTTTGCTAGTGTTGTTAAAGAAAATAAGGATAAGGTGGCAATTTATATTTCGGATTTTGAGAAAATAACATTTTCTGAACTGGATTCATTATCAAATAAGATTGCAAATTATTTGCGATTTCGAAAGATAACAAGGGGAGATGTAATAGCAATACAAAATAATAAGTCAAAGTATGGATTTGCTACTATGATAGCATGTCTGAAGCTAGGAGTAATATATACAAACTTTGATTATACTAATCCTATTGAAAGAATACGGAAAATATTTAGAACATCTTGTCCTAGAATGTGTTTTGCTGATCGATTCAATTTAGATATTAGTGAATTGTGTTTGGAAATGGATGTTCCCTATCTAGATATGGATATGGGATTTGAAAGCCAAATACAGTCTATGGAGGAGACTTTGGATAATGAAAGTGTTCGTTTGGTTTCAGCAAATTCTCCGGCGTATATCATGTTTACGTCTGGTTCGACAGGAGTACCTAAAGGAGTTGTAATCAGTCATAGAAGTCTCCTTAATTTTATAAAATGGGGAAAAGAGACATATCATCTTTGTGAAAATGACATTATGACAAATGTTAATCCTATTTATTTTGATAATTCAGTATTTGATTTTTACTGTTCGGTATTTAATGGGATTGCAATGGTTGCAATTCCAAAGGATATATTAGAACAACCGAAAGAGATGTTACGTATTCTAGATGAGAAAAAGTGTACCATTTGGTTTAGTGTTCCTTCTATGTTAGTATATCTTACTAATTTGAAATTACTGTCAAAAGATATATTGAAATATATTCGTATTTTTTCATTTGGTGGTGAAGGTTATCCGAAAGAATTATTAAGGAAGTTATATGGAATTTATTCAGAACAGGCAGAGTTTTTCAATGTATATGGACCTACAGAAGGGACATGTATCTGTTCGGCTTATAAGATAACAGAGGAAGATATGTTAGCAGAAGGACTAGCGCCATTAGGACAGATAGCTCCTAATTTTGATTATGTAATACTTGATGACGATGATGAGCATGCAAGTAAGGGAGAACTCTGCCTTATAGGGGATCAGTTAGCATTAGGATATTATAATGACATTGAGCGAACTCAAAAGTCATTTGTTCGATATGGTGGGCAGAATAATTATGAAGTTAGAATGTATCGGACGGGAGATTTGGTAGAGTTAATAGATGAGAAATTATATTTTCGAGGCAGAGTAGATAATCAGATTAAGCATATGGGATATCGGATAGAATTAGAGGAAATAGAAGCATCGTTGATTAGAATAGAAGGTATAAAAGAATGTGCGGTTATACATACAGTTTCAAAGAATAATTTTTCAAAGATAATTGCTTATGTAGCGATAGAAGGAGATTTGGAAAAAGATTATTTGAGAACAGAACTAAAGAAGTATTTGCCGCAATATATGATACCGAATGATTTTAGTATTCTTGAAGCTTTGCCTAAGAATGCAAATGGGAAAATAGATCGAAATAGGCTCAAAAATGAATGCGCAAGATAACGTATAGTATTGAGAAAAGTATTTGGATATGTATGAGGGGTTAATTATTACAATATAAAATATGATAAGGTAAGAAAAGATGGATAATATGATATTTAATTCATGTGCTTTATATGGAGATTACTTATATTTTCAACAAGCATTTGATCATGTGATGGGGAAAATGAATATACATAATGGACAGGTTGAATATGTCACAGACATAATGAATTATTCTCAGAATATTTTATCAGGCGGTATTGATAAATGTATAGTGGTTGGAGATAAATTTTATGGTACGGAAATGAGTGGGAGTAAGCTTATGCAGCTTGATTTATTAACCAACACTTGTTCATGCATTGTCCTCGACTACCAATATGAGAAATGGGGGAATGTTGCTCTTTTGACATTGTGGGAAAACCATATTTATTTGGTCCCATCTTATGGAAATAGCCTGGTTAAAATAGATATAGATACTGCAGAGGTGACATATGAATCCAAGTTGTATGATGGTGTGGAGAAGGCAGAGGATGGAAAGTATTTCACCAGTGGATGTAGAGATGGAAATATTATATGGTTAGAAGGAAAAAATAAATTATATTCATTTGATTTGGAGTTAAACGAAGTCGAGGTATATGATGCAGACAACAGCGATAAAGAATATATAGATATTGCTTGCTTGAAGGAAGGTTTGTTGTTGATTGATAATGAGGGGGCTGCTATTAGCTGGGAAAAGAATAAAGAGAAACAATGTATACTTGATATGCATGAGGAAGGGTATTTTGTAAAGAGTTTGGTTACTGAGGAGAATGTTTACTTATTGCCATCTCTAGGGGAGAATATATATGTGATAAATAGGGATAGACAGAACTGTAAGAGATATGAGGCTTATCCAGAAGATTTTTGTTACAAGAATGTGAGGGGATGGGCTAAATATTATGAATATAGTGAAGATGCAGATTCGTATTACGTAGCAATGCGTCTGGGAAATTATTTGTTGAAGGTCGATAAGAAAACAGGTGTAGAAGAATGGATAAAACCAAAATATCCAAGTGAAAAAGAACGTATTCAATTATGGGCTAAGCAAAAATATATATTACAAGAACAAACTATGAATTTGGAGAGTTTGCTTGTTAATATTTGAGGGGGATAAAAGTGACGGATGAAATCTTGGTTTCGATATGTATGACAACCTATAATCATGAAAAGTATATTAAGCAAGCAGTGGATTCAATCCTTAATCAGGAAATGAAATTTCGATATGAATTAGTAATATGTGATGATGCGTCAACAGATTTGACACAACAAATTCTATTAGAAAACTATAGCAATATTGAGCATGTAAAGTTAAGGTTACGGGAAAGGAATACAGGTGGTGGATGTACGAATGGATATGATGCTATACAAGAAGCAAAAGGGAAATATTTGTATTTGTGTGAAGGCGATGATCATTGGATTGGTGCGGATGGATTGCAGACATTGGTCGATATTATGGAGACACATAAAGAGTATTCAGCAGTAAGTGGGAGAAGAATAGTTTGGTCAGAAAAAATGGATTATTCCACAATCAATGCAACTGCCGGAGAATGTAATCAGCTAATCATGATGGATGATTTCTTGTATGGTAAAAATTTTGATTTGACTGCGACTTTGTTTCGTAATTTTTTTCATGATAATAAATATGACTATCGTTTTCATATAATTAGTCCCCAAATTGGTGATTTGACAATTGCTTTGTATATATTGTTACATGGACCGGTATATAGAACTGATAAGATTTTAGGAGTATATAGAACAGAACGTGTAAAAGGAGCAGTATCGTATAATAGCAGTAGAAATAGGAAAAAGATATTTGAAGACCATATAAGATTGATAGAACAAATCAAAAAGTGCATTACTGTGAAATTGAATTATACGTATAGAATAGAAATGTATACGCAAGCTTATGTTGATTCAATAGTGTCCCCGCATGAACTAATACTGACAATACCGTATTTGCTTAAAATGATAGGTATAAAATCGACATTAAAGTGTATAAAGAAGTGGAAAAAGTAGTTGTGAGGGGGAGTTTGATGCAGAGTATTGTTATGTTGATTTTGGGTTGCATTATTGGATATGTGTTATGTGGAATAAAGATGATAAAGTCTTTTGGTAAACGGATTGAAAAAATGCATTTGCAAGAAAGAAAGAATTACACATTGTATTTAATGGGGATTCGCTGGATAAAAAATATTCTTACAGGAAAAAAAATAGAGAATTGCTTATTGGAGAAAGGGTACCAAAATATAGCTATTTATGGAATGCATTATCTTGGTGATTGTTTAGTAGATGAACTGAAGGGATCAGGAGTTCTTGTTAAGTATGGCATTGACATGAATGCAGAAAGAATATATAGGGAAGATTTGGAGATTTATAAATTACAATCAGATTTGGAAAAGGTTGATGCCGTCATTGTAACAGCTGTGACAGACTATGAGAAGTTAGAAGAAGAGATACGTGATAAGATGGGGAGTGAAATACCTGTAATATTGTTGGAAGATTTACTCTTTTTGAAGAGTTTGTGATAGAGGCAAATGGAGGTGAATATATGAAAAGAATAAAGATTATGTACATCTCTAATGAAGCTACATTAGGAGGGGCAGCACAATCATTAATTGATATGCTGAAGGGAATTAGAGAATATGCTGAACCATTTGTAATTATTCCAGATAGGGGAGTAATTGAAGAAAGATTGAAGCAGCTTAATATAGATTATAAAATTGTATCATTTTCTACTGGATATGGTCCAATGGGAACTACATGTGAAGAAAAAGTGAATATGGATTTTGTGAGTAATTATCAGGCAGCATTAGAATTACTACCAATAGTGCTAGATATAAATGCTCAGATTATTCACACAAATTCTAGCACAAGTAATGTAGGAGCATTTTTAGCAATGATGGCAAATGTTCCACATGTTTGGCATATTCGTGAATTGATGGAAGAACAGTTTGAATGTTCATTTTATGATGCAGTCCTAAAAAAACAATTGTTTTATTCTGCTAGTAGAGTAATAACTATTTCTCACTTTGTACAAAGAGTTGTAGAACAAAAGTATGGTCTGAAGTCAATACCGTTATATGATGGTCTGGATATTGAGCGATTTAAGGAAGAAATAGATATCAAAAAAGTAGAAAAGAATGTATTTCAGGTTATTATTGCAGGTGCAGTAACAAAAGCTAAGGGGCAGTGGGATGCAATTAAAGCATTTCGTATATTGCTAGAACAAGGGTATAACAATGTGCATTTACATATTGTTGGTGATGGTAGTGTCCAGTTTATATGGGAAATGAAACGATATATAAAAAAGTATAATTTAGATAATAATATTCATTTACATTCCTATAGGAAAGATTTAGCTGATATGCGTAAGAAAAGTCATTTTGCAATTACAACATCTAAGATGGAAGCGTTAGGAAGGGTGACTCTAGAGGCAATGCTGGCTGGAATCAGTGTGATTGGAGCGAATTCTGGTGGAACGTTGGAAATAATCGGCGAACATGAGGAAAGAGGATATTTATATAAACAAGGAGATAGTGAGGATTTAGCGAGGGTAATTAAGCGGGCTATTAGAGAATATGAAATGATTGGTAAAGGTGTATTAGAAAATGCACAACATTATGCATGCGATAACTTTAATGCATTGGATTATGCAAAGAAAATGTTCACAATATATCAACAAGTGATTGAAGAATATCGAGATTGCAATAAGGAACAACAAGATATTCTTGATGCGATGGATACTAAATATAATTTATTAAAAGATAAATATACTGTTGCAAGCAGGATAGATTGTGGACAGGAAAGAAAAGCATGGAGAATGTTTTATAATAGTCAGAAGTGGCTACAAATATATCATGAAGGAAAAACATTAGAAAAATATTTTGTGGATAATAATTGGAAGACCATTGCTATATATGGAATGGGACATTTTGGCTGTTGTTTATATGATGAGTTGGAAGATACTTCTATTAAGGTAAAATATGCCATTGATCAAAATTTTGAATGTATGAAAGAGATTTTGGAAATTAAAAAGCCTGATGATGAACTTGAATATGTAGATGTGGTTATAGTCACAGCAATTCATGATTATGATGAAATAAAAGAAAAGCTTTCCCAAAAAGTGAAATGTCCGATTGTTTCTTTAGAAGAAATTATATATGGGGCGTGAGAAAAGATACTGATAGTATTAGTGTAGTTAAAAAGGGTTGTTATAAGGATATTGAAGTAAGAAGCAATGGAGAAATGATATGAAACATCGTTCAGAACACCAAAGAAATATTGCATTTGATTTATTGAGAATGTGGGATGCAGGAGTAGATATTGCAGATTATTTTGAAGAAGATGAACCAATTGCAATTTATGGATTGGATTTTCTTGGAAAGCAAATATTTGATGATATTAAAGAAAAGGTAAATGTGGTTTGTTTTATAGATCGTGCTCATGATATGGAGACGTTTCGAGGAATACCTGTTTATTCCTTGGATAATTCAAAACTACAGGATGCAATGAATATATATAATAGTGTTAAGGTTGTTGTAATGATTATGCATGATTGGACAAGTATAAAAAGTGACATCTTAAGAACGTATGAAAATGCAGTTCCTGTTTCTTTTTATCATATTTCTTCATGGATAAAGCTTCATCGAATGAATACTTTTACAAACAAGCAGAGTTTGGCAAAGAATATTTTGGAGAAGATATTAAATGATGAAGAAACACCTGTAGACAAAATTGTTCTGGTAGGTACCGGATATACACAGTTATTGTCGATGCTGATATTGCCTGGGTGGGAAAATACGCTGTATATAGCTGAGAGATTTTTCCCCCAAATGGTGGTAGAGAAATTAACGCAATATAATATTCCTTGCATTTATGAAGAAGAGGCAGGCGAGTTTTATGATTTTTGTTATCTGATTGCGGAATATGCAAGGAAAAGGCAAATACCTATTTATGGACATGACCACATGCTTTTGTCACAGGCGTTCCTTGAGAATTCGGTTCATGTGATAGAAGACGGTGATGTGAATTATATAGCGAAACGTGCAAAGAAGTATGTGAGAATTTTGGATGGTAATCAGATATATTATCCTTTTGGTTATAGTGAACTGGTAAAAGAGGTAATGTTAACAAATCTGATGGAGATACCGCAGGAGATAAGTCATAAGGCTGTTTTTGTTAATCCTAGCGATTTATGGAAAGGAAAAACAGAAGAAGAAAGGCAAATGCTAAGTGATATTTTTTCTTTTCCATATGAGGAAATAGAAAGCTTGGTATGTGCAGGAAAAAGTATCCTTTTTTTAACAGAGCCATATACAAGAATGAAGGGACAACATTCTATTTCAGTTGAAAAGCAAATCAGTCTGATGAAAGAGGTATTGTCCTTATATGATAGAAAAAAGGTGATGATTAAGCCGCATCCGTCGGATGATGTTGATTACGAGAGGTATCTGCCTGAGTACAGTGTTATTGGGAAATGTTTTCCTATTCAAATGTTAAAGTGGACGGGGATAGAGCTTGAAAAAATTGTAATGCTAGGAGAGCATACGTGTATGTATGCGTTACAAGATGCTTATGAGATAAATGTTCATGAAGATATTGTAGAACAGTATGGAATTCATTTTTCATAGGTATGGACGATTGAATAGTGTAAAGGGATTTTAGAATGAAGATAACTGTAGTAACTGTTACATATAATTGTGTTAATTCAATTGAAAAGACCATTAAAAGTGTTATACAGCAAAAATATCAAAACAAAGAGTATCTGATTATAGATAATTGTTCCGATGATGGAACTTTAGCAATTATGCAAGAGTATGCTCAAAAGTACTCGGATATTTTACGTATAGTATCAGAGCCAGATACCGGTATTTACAATGCAATGAATAAGGGTATATCTATGGCAACAGGTGATTATATTCATTTCTTAAATGCAGGAGATGAGTATGTGGATCAGAATGTTCTTAGTGAAGTGGTTGAATCTATAAATGACAATAGTGCAGTTTATTATGGATATGTTACACAAATTAATGAAACAAATTCCTTGAACATTGATTTTGAAAAAGAAGCAGGTACATTTATAGAGAAGCTATGTACAGGAAAGATGCCCTGCCACCAAGCGATATTTGCGCCCGTGTCCTTGTTAAGACAAAGAGGCTATTCAGAAGAATATAAAATACGTGCGGATTATGAGTGGGTGGTTTATTCTCTTAACAGTGGAGTGAGATTTAGCTATATTCCACGACTGATATGTAACTTTGATGTGGGAGTAAGCGGAGAGCTAAGGAATTATCTGCGCACACAACAAGAAACGCAAAAGATTTTAGCTAATTACAAGGATTTTATGAACGGTAATGATACGGAAGACTGGCGAGGATTATCGGTAAAACATTTTGCGATGTATCAGCTGTTGGTAAAATGGGTAAGAGCAAAGCAACAAGGTGTCATGTTAGAAAATTATTTTAAAAAACATCAACTTTTGAAGATTGCTATCTATGGGATGAGTGATTTGGGACAATTGCTCTATGGTGAATTAAAGAATACAGAAGTAGATATTAAATATTGTATAGATAGGAAAGTAGATATATTTGACGGAGTAAAAGTAGAGAATGATATAAGGCAGACATTTGATGGAGTGGATGCAATCGTCATTACTGCTTTATGGGATTATGAAACGATATATAGAATGTTGAAAGAACAAGGAAATCAGTGCAAAATAGTATCTATTTTGGATGTTATATGTGAAGAATTAGATAAGGGGTTAATATGAAAAGGATAGCGGTAATAGTTCCTATATATAATGCACAGGAATACTTGGAGGAATGTCTGGATAGCATATGTGGGCAGACATATCGAAATTTGGAAATTATATTAGTAGACGATGGTTCTACAGATGAGAGTGGCAAGATATGTGACAGTTATGCCAAACGAGATAAAAAAGTAATCGTGATACATCAGGAAAATCAAGGCAAGCATATTGCAAGGTATCAAGGTGTTGTTGCGAGCGACGCTGACTATATTACTTTTGTGGATGCAGATGATTGGGTGGATTTGGATGCTTATGAGAATATTGCAATACATTTGGAACATCAATATGATGTAGTAATGTTTGGAAAGGTTCTAGAAAAGGGAGAGAAAGGGAAAACGTATTATACATCAAACTATCGCTATGGAACATATGACAGGAAAGATATTGAAGAGGAAATTTTCCCAACTGTAATATGGGATATTGAAAAGAATGCACCAGGCATTACGCAATCTTTATGTGATAAAGTAATAAGAACTGCGATTGTAAAAAAAACATTTGGTGATGCGAAAGGTTTAGGAAAAATAAATTTTGCAGAAGATTCTTTAATGGTTTACCCGATGATGCAAGAGATAAAATCGTTGTGTATATTGGAGTCGAATTATTATCATTATAGGAAAACTGATAACGAAGTACCTCAGTATTTACATCATGACTGTTTTTTTGAATATATTTATAAGTGGTACAATTATTTAAAGGATAGACTTGACGCCATTCCGAACGCAAAGCAACAGTTAGAGTATCAGTATATAATGCTGGCGGAACAAAGGAAGAATATATATGGTGATGTTACAGCGGTGGAAGATTATTTTTTCCCATTTAAAGAAGTTCCTAGTGATTCTAAGGTTGTTTTATGGGGGGCTGGTAAGATAGGGAAAACCTATTATCAACAGATACAACGTAGTCAATATTGTGAAGTTGTTGCATGGGTAGATAAAAATGATAAGTTATATGATGATTTACCGGTACAGAGTACGGATGTGGTAAATGCGGATTTGAAATTTGATTACATAGTAATTGCAATTTATTCAGAATATGAAAAGGATAAAGTAGTCTCAATATTATTGGATAGAGGAATTGTACAAGATAAGATTGTGTGGAAAAAGGAATATAGATAGAGCAAAATTGATGTGGTAAGTATGAACAATATATTAAATTCACTAAGGGCAAAAGAGTTTTATATTTACGGTGCAGGTATCGTTGCCATGAGTGCCTACACCGCCATAAAGCACTTGTATCATAAGATACCGGTGTCTTTTTTGGTGTCATCCTTAGAGGGAAATCCTACTGAGATAGATGGTGTTAAGGTATGTTCCTTTGAGGAAACAGATGTAAATACTGAGGAGTTGCTTTATATCATTGCAACTCCAGAAGCTCATCATAAAACGATTACAGATATGATGTGTGCGAGAGGAATAACAGCTTCAAAACTTCTTTTCGTGGATAATAAAACGGAAAACAGGCTGATGGAAGAGTATTTTCATAGCCTAAAAGAGCTTATTACAGTAGACGAGCTTCTTAATAGTGGTTATGATATGATACACAAGGATTGTGAAGATGAGATAAAGGTATTTCAGGCTAAGTGCCATGTGGACAAGCCTTTGAAGTCTCAGGTTGAGACTGCATCATATGTGTGCCCGATACAGGTGGGAGCTTCCTTAGCGGAGCAGGCGATTGCATTATTGCAGGATAATCAGGGGGAGAATATTTCCCATAAGAATCGTAATTATTGCGAGCTGACAGCTTCTTATTGGGCGTGGAAGAACAGCGATGCAGCATATAAGGGCTTGTGTCATTATCGAAGAGTGTTTGATTTGACAGATGCAGAGTTGGAACAAGTGCTGTATGGGGCAGATATTGATGTTATTTTGCCGTATCCAAGTATCTATTATCCGAATATGGATGCAGAGCATAGCAGATATGTGAAGGATGCGGATTGGAATGCCATGTTACAGGCAATGCAGGAGGTTGCTCCTAAGTATTATGAGGCATATGTTTCTTGGATATCAAAGGAGCCTTATTTTTACAATTATAATATGCTAATCGCTAAGCGAGAGGTATTCGATGATTATTGCAGATTCTTGTTTTCGGTTTTAGAGCGCACGGAAGAACTTACGACTCCTAAAGGTGTGAAACGTGCAGACCGTTTTGCTGGGTATTTGGGAGAGAATTTGACAACAATTTATTTTAGAAAGAATAAAGATAAATGGAAGATTGCGCATGCGGGGAAGTTGTGGTTGGTGTAGAATATATTTTAATATGAAATATATTTAAATCATCGAAATTCCTTTGAAACAGAACAAACATTCGAAAAGAAGTTGACAAACATTTGTTCTTGTTATACTATATCTTTAGTAAGGGTTAAAGAGGTTATAGATATGGGAAGAATAGATGTTGCAACCAAGAGGTTTGTTGGCATATCTGATATTTTTGCTCAGTTGTTTAATGTGGGACTTTTTCAGGGCGATATTATAGTGCGTGAGGATGGTCTTACGGATATGAACTCATTAGAGGATATTAGATTGGAAAAGCATGCAGATAAGCAAGTATTTGAGAGGATACGTGATGTTAAGAAGTTGTCCGATTTGGGGTTTGCATTGGCAATTCTGGGGATTGAAGATCAAGAGGCAGTGCATTATTACATGCCGGTGAGAGCGATGATGTATGATGCGGCATCTTATGAAGCACAGTATAAGCAGGTAGTAGAGGATTGCGAGCAGAAGGGCATCTTAGTTCCGTATGGTTCAGGTGTGCCTAAAGGGACACAGGTTATGCCTGTGATTACGATTGTGTTTTATACTGGTAAGAAGCCTTGGGATGGTCCGAGAGACTTGTTTGATTTGCTTAAGGTTCCGATGGAGAATAAGCATATTTTACAAAAGTATATGAATAATTATCACATACATGTGATTGATGCAAGGCATATGTCTGATGAAGAGATTAATCAGTATACTGGAGATTTGAAAGCTTTTTTTATTATGCTTAGAGATTATTATGACGAAGATAGCCTTAGAGGTATTATTGCGAGGCATAAAGAAACGTGGTATGCTGTGAGTAAAATTAAAGGTGATAAGAGATATCAGGAGTATATAGAATCTGTTGATGAGCAGACATTAACGGGAGGTATTGATATGTGTGAGACTTTGGATTATATAGAGAAGCGTGGAATTGAAAAGGGAATCGAAAAAGGAATTGAAAAAGGAATCGGGCATGGCGAGGAACGAATTAGCGAGTTGAATATCCGATTAATAGAGACAGGACGTATGGATGATGTACTGAAAGCTGCGAAGGATAAGGATTACCGTAAGAAGTTATTAGAAGAATTTGGATTATAAAGTTATATGTAGATAAAGGGATTGATTCACGATAAGTCAATTCCTTTTTATGTTAACGAAACAATTGTCATAGCGTTCGTTTCAAGGTATACTTAAAGTATATTGGAAGTGTTAAAAGGGAACTTAAAGAATGAGGGGAAATTACATGAACATTATGACAAACAATATTTATCAATCAGACATTCAAAAAGCCTCTACTCAATCCATAGATTGGCAGTGCTTGTCGGGTAAAACAATTCTCATCACAGGTGCCACCGGTATGATAGCGTCTGTCTTGATAGACATCATAATGTATAGAAATGAACACGAGCAGCAGAATACCGGAATTATTGCCATCAGTCGTAACGAAGCCAGAGCAAAATCACGCTTTGGACAGTATTGGGACAGCGAATATTTTACATGGCTTTCGCATGATATCACACAACAGCTGCCTGAGCTTGGTAAGGTGGATTACATACTTCATGCAGCAAGTAATACCCATCCACGTGCATATGCGACAGACCCGATAGGTACGATTACGGCAAATGTACAAGGGACCTATAGCCTGCTGGATTATGCAGTAAAGCATGAGTGTGAGAGGTTTTTATTCTTTTCATCGGTGGAAATCTATGGAGAGAACCGTGGAGATATGGATAAGTTTGACGAGAGCTATCTTGGGTACATAGACTGTAATACGACCAGAGCAGGATATCCTGAGAGTAAGCGTCTTGGAGAATCACTTTGTAATGCGTTTGCAGCACAGTGCAATCAGGATTTTGTTATTGGAAGATTTTCCAGAGTCTATGGTCCGACCATGCTGAAGGAAGATTCAAAGGCGATTGCGCAGTTTATCCGCAAGGCGGCAGCAGGTGAAGATATTGTGCTTAAGAGTGAGGGAAATCAGCTGTACTCCTATAACTATGTTGTGGATGCGGCGATTGCAGCGATTTACTTATTGTTATATGGACAGATGGGAGAAGCCTATAATGTTGCTGATACAGAGTCGGATATTATGTTGAAGGATTTGGCACATATTTTAGCAGAGGTGGCAGGAACAGAGGTTATTTTTGAATTACCTGATGCCATTGAAAAGGCGGGCTATTCTACTGCTACCAAGGCTACTTTGGATGCTTCGAAGATAGAACAGCTTGGTTGGAGGGCGCAGACTCATATGGCAGCGGGGCTTGCCAAGACAGTACAGATATTAAGGGAGAGCTGACATGGCACATATTTTATTCCTAGAATGGAACAGCTATGCAAATGAATATATGAAACGTGCGTGGACACAAGCGGGGGATACCTTTGTGTCCTTTCCTTTTAGTGCAAAGGGAAGAAATACCCGCTTTGATGGCGAATTGACCATGGAGATTGCTAAAACATTGATTGCAGGTAAATATGACTACATGTTTTCTTTTAATTATTTTCCTGTTGCGGCTATGGCGGCGAAAGCCTGTAGGGTGCGATATGTGTCATGGGTTTATGACAGCCCGTATGCGCAGCTTTACTCTGAAACGGTGCACTTCGAGACCAATGATATTCGGGTATTTGATAGAGCAGAGGTAGAGAAGCTCAAAGCACATGGAGTTATAACGGTAAGTTATCTGCCGATGGCAGCAGATGTTTCCTACTATGATAGTCTGCAGGCAGGCGATGGTACATCTTATGGAGCAGATATTTCCTTTGTAGGTTCTTTGTATACAGAGGCTGATATGCAGCTATATCACCGATTAGAGGTACTTTCGAATGCGGATAAGGAATATTTGGATGGACTCTTGCAGGAGCAGAAGAGACTTTATGGAGAGAACATACTTGAAGAGCAGCTTCGTCAGAATACAGGGTTTTTGGAGATGTTGGAGGCGGCAGTACCTCTTGCGTCCTATCCCGATGCTTTCGCGCCGAAGGAATGGTATTATGCCAATTTCTATTTGTACCGAAAGGTGACGGCATATGAGCGTATGGATATTTTGGAATTGCTGGCGCAGAAGTATGATTTGAAGGTGTATACCCATACCGAAGATACGAATATAAGGAATAACAAGTATTCCGAGCAACTAAAAAAGGCACTTCGACCTAAGGTTGACTATTATACTCAGGCGCCATATGTCTTTAAGAATAGTAAGATTAACCTGAACATTACATTAAGGAGTATTGGAAGCGGTATCCCGCTTCGTTGCTTTGATATTATGGGATGCGGCGGTTTTCTACTAACCAATTATCAGGCGGATTTATTTGAACTGTTTGAGCAGGATAAGGATTTTGTGTATTACAAGGACTATGAGGATATGCTTGCCAAGGTGGAGTATTACTTGAGTCATGATGAGGAAAGAGAAGCGATTGCACGAAGCGGGTATGAGAAGGTGAAGCGTGGGCACACCTATGAAAATAGGCTTAGAAGTCTTGCCGTGAGAAATAGAGTACCATGAGATTAAGAGGAATTGATTCTGGAAGGAATTGATTCCTCTTGCATTTATCGTCATACAATCTTAATAATTTTTATGTTGTGGTATTATGTTAATTGTTGTAAAATATTATTGGGGAAGTTTAATTAACAGATAATAGTTGGTTTAAAAGGGGTACAATTGAATGAAGTTTAGTTTGTGTATGATTGTGAAGAACGAGGAGGCGGTTTTGACGGATTGTCTGGATTCCCTTGCGGATATCATGGATGAGATTATCATTGTGGATACGGGGTCAACGGACAAGACGAAGGAGATTGCAGCTAAGTACACCGATAATATTTATGATTATGAGTGGCAGGATGATTTTGCAGCGGCAAGGAATTTTGCATTTTCCAAGGCTACAGGAGATTATATTTATTCTGCGGATGCAGATGAAGTGTTGGATGAGGAGAATCGCATAAAGCTGAAAGCATTAAAGAGAGTAATGTTGCCTGAGGTAGAGATTGTGCAGATGATTTATGTAACAGAGCAGATGAATCATCCGACGGAGAATTATGCGAGAGATTTGCGTCCGAAGCTATTTAAGCGTTTGCGTAGTTTTACCTGGATTGAACCGATACATGAGACTGTGAATGTGAATCCTGTTGTATTTGATAGTGATATTGAGATTTTACACAGACCGCAGGGGGATCACAGCAAGCGTGATTTTGGTGTATTTGAGAAGTTGGTGGCTGAGCAGGGGAAGCTTTCAGACAGACTGCTTGGCATGTATTTAAGAGAACTTTACAAGGCTGGTACAGAGGATGCGCTTGCAAACGCTAAGGATTATTTTGAACGTTTGCTGGAGAATGCAGATAAGCCTGAGGTTTCATCGCGCGTTCGGGAGATTGTTGCAGTTCTTATGAAGACATATAGATTATTTGATGATGCAGTAGCCATGTTGAAGCTCGGATTGCGGGAAGAGGTTAGTATGCCCAATGCAGAGATTTGCATGGAGCTTGGCTACTTCTTTATGAAGAAGGAGGATTATGAGGAAGCTGCAAAGTGGTTTTCACATGCTGCATTTAATACAGAGAGTGAGTTGGATATTGCCAGCAGTGGTTCAGCAGCATTATTTGCATTGGCATTAAGCTATCGCAAGCTTGTAAAGTCGCCTAAGATTAAGGCGATGCCTAAGAAGGAATATGAAGAATTCAGCATAAGATATTTGGGTAAGGCAGAAGAATTAGAAAGAATGGCACGCCATTGGAAGCCGCAGACCCCTGGCGTTTAAGCTTCTTGACCGGACAGTATCTTATGCATAACATAGAATTGCATGGATGCGGAAAGGATTGGGAGCATGAGATACGATTATTTGATTGTTGGTGCCGGTTTGTTTGGTGCCGTATTTGCGCAGGAGATGAAGAAGGCAGGTAAGACCTGTATGGTGATTGAGAAGAGGAATCACATTGCAGGTAATATTTACACAAAGGAAGTAAAAGGAATACAGGTGCATCAGTATGGTGCTCATATATTCCATACATCGGATAAAGAAGTATGGGACTATGTGAATGAGTTTGCCGAGTTTAATCATTATATAAATTGTCCTGTGGCTTCTTACAAAGATGAGCTTTATAATCTTCCTTTTAATATGAATACATTCTCGAAGATGTGGAATATTAAAACACCAAAGCAGGCAAAGGAAAAAATTGCTGGGCAGATAGCTGAGCTTGGAATTACGGAGCCTAAGAATCTTGAAGAGCAGGCGTTGTCCCTGGTGGGAACAGATATTTATCAGAAACTGGTAAAGGGATATACGGAGAAGCAGTGGGGGCGTGACTGTACAGAGCTGCCGTCCTTTATTATTAAGAGATTGGCGGTGCGTTTTACTTATGATAATAATTATTTTAACGACCCATATCAGGGTATTCCTAAGGGCGGATATACGCAGATTGTTGCAAAGCTTTTAGAGGATACACCGGTAAAACTTAACATTTCCTTTGACGATTATTGTAAGAGGGATGCGCAGACCGGGGAGTTTGTTTCAAGAGATGGAAAAGACACCTTTGGTAAGGTTCTGTATACCGGTATGATTGATGAATATTTCCGTTATCAGTTAGGTGAGCTGGCGTATCGTTCTTTGCGTTTTGAGTCTGAGGTTCTTGAAGGTGAAGAGAATTATCAGGGAAATGCGGTTGTAAATTATACTGAGCGAGAGGTTCCTTATACACGCATTATTGAGCATAAGCATTTTGAGTTTGGGCAGCAGCCGGATACTGTGATTACTAGAGAGTATCCGCAGGAGTGGCGTAAGGGAGATGAACCGTATTATCCTGTAAATGATGAAACGAATGGTGCGTTATACCAGAAGTACGAAGAGCTGGCAGCCAAGGAAGCTAATGTATTGTTTGGCGGCAGATTGGGACAGTACAAGTATTATGATATGGATAAGGTAATCAGAGCGGCTTTGAATATGGCACAAGACGAATTAAAATAACGATTACAATAAGGAAGAGCAGACTTTTGATGAGTCTGCTCTTTTTATGGAATATAAAAGTGCTCGAAAAGTAGTGGAAGCTAAACAAGAATCAGTTGTAATGATTCTTGCGAAGTGCTGCCGTCGGGCAACATTTTTTAGCAATACATGTTGAATAGCATTCCGCTGTATGCGCTGGTTGTGTATGGGTCGATAAATGTATTTCCCGGATTCCTATACGCGCATATCTTTTGGTTAACGTACTCCATAGGATTTAGGGCGATGGCATCCATCTTTTCGAGGATGTGATTGCCAAATTTACGAAGTGCTTCCGGTTCAGCTATGTTATGCTGCGGCGTAAAGCTTAGTGTATCATCTTCATTGGCTATGATTCCGTATTGTGAAATTCGTCCCTGATGTTGGAGCAGCATATAGTGCATTTCCCGACGGAGGCGCTCAGTTGCAATATTGTGCGAATCATTGTAATCGGTTGTAATACGCATAAAGGAATTATAGCTATTTACAAATTCCTGAATATTTTGATTAATGGAATCAGAATCCGGTGCAAGACCTATGATGACCGGCTCGTCATCCGGAGCATTATTTGTTTGATATAGAGTAATCTCGTATGCATCCTCCAAGGTGAAAGTGTTAGAGTAGGATGTATGCTCTTCACCATTTATTTCGTATGTGGCATTGGTTGCCGGGGATATATTTTTGTTTAAGCCCAGATAGTTAACAATACCTTGGCGGTAGCTTGTGTGCTGATCGGATATTTTAAAATGATAATCCCTTTGATGCGGTAAACCTGTGGCGTGGGAAGTGATTTCCAAATAGGTCATATCCTGACCGTAGGGTTTCAACGTAGCATCAAGTCCGAAGTCTGAGCGGTTAATCAGCTTGGCAATCTTGGTTTGTAGCTGTTCGTTGGTTTCGTTCTCTTTAATATGAAATTGAAGCTCATATTGAACATGGTTAATATCAATATCAAAAGAGTAAGAATCTGACTTCAAGTCGACAGGCTCATTAGCAGGAAGCGGAGCACTGGTGTTTATTTGCGGCGAAGCCAATTCTTTTACGCGAAGCTCATATAAAGAATCCGATGTTTGGATATGTTCCGCACGATTATATTCTATCGTTGCAATACTTTCATTATTACTATATGCAGATTTTCTGGAAAAAAGGTTGTCAGCGTCCATGCCGCCAAGCGATGCGATGCTGTGACTGAAGTCGCGTGCATGTTCCTTTAGTTGAACGGCGAACCGTTTCGTATCTGTTGTCGGGTCTGGCATATAAAATGGAGATTTACGGTTAAGCTGAAGAATACGTCCATAAATATCAGTCAGCTCTTCTTTGTCATGCTTGTCAAAGCGAGTTGATTTCTTGGGCGTATATAAGCTAAGATAATTATCATAGATTTGAACTGAAGCAAAACTCATGGACACTATTCCCCCTTTCCATAAAACTCCCCGGGTATAGCAATTCCATCTATTTAAGCTCAATATAACATATAGTCAGATAAAAAGCAATATAAACTAATACTTTTGTACTGATTTCGCGTAAATGTAACAGCTGAAAAATCAGTTGACGCTGTCGGCGATGTATGATATAGTTGATAGGCAAGATGTGAAATAGGTCTTTTTTTTATGCAAATTTTGCAAAAAGAGAATTTTATGGCTTGCGGATTAGAACAAAAGGAAAGATTAGAAACGCTAGCGGAGGTGGAATTATGCGTACAAAGATTACATTAGCTTGTACAGAGTGCAAACAGCGTAACTACAATACCACAAAGGATAAGAAGACTCATCCTGACAGAATGGAAATCAAGAAGTATTGTAGATTCTGTAAGACTCACACAAATCACAAGGAAACAAAATAAGTCAAAGAGATCCACAGGAGGCATACTATGGGAGATTCAGCAAAGACAGATGCTCCAAAGGTTAGCTTTTGGAAGAGTGTAAAGACAGAATTTAATAAGATTGTTTGGCCTGATAAGAAGGATTGCTTCAAACAGTCAGTTGCTGTTCTTTGTGTTTCGATTGTATTGGGATTTATCATTACCTTTATGGATACTCTTATCCAGTATGGAATTAACTTCATAACTGCATTATAAGAGTGAGGATGAATAGTATGGAAGAAAAGAAAGAACCAAAGGCAGTAGCCAAGAAGCTGATTGAGCCTATGATGAAGGAGTGGGAGCCGGTATCTCCAAAGAAGCCGGAGCCTGCAGTGGTTGAAGAGGTTGAAGAAGTTGTGGAAACTGAAAAAGTAGAAGAACAGGTTATTGCACCGGAAGTCGATACTGAGCCACACAGTAATGTTGCATTGAGTGACAATAAGAGTGGTAAGGGAATGGGCTGGTACGTAGTTCATACTTATTCAGGATACGAGAACAAGGTTAAGGCCAATATTGAGAAAGCAATTGAAAACAGACATCTTGAGAATGAGATTCTTGAAGTAAGAGTTCCTTTACAGGATGTTGTTGAATTGAAGAATGGCGTGGAGAAGAGCAGCCAGAAGAAGCTTTTCCCTGGTTATGTTCTACTTCATATGGATGCGGATAACAACGACGCATGGTATGTTGTTCGTAATACCAGAGGTGTTACAGGCTTCGTAGGTCCGGGAAGTAAGCCGGTTCCTCTCACAGATGAGGAGCTTAGAGCGTTAGACTTCAGCGTAGATGTTAATGTTGACTTCGCTGAGGGAGATTATATTTCCGTTATCGCCGGAGTATGGAAGGATACAGTTGGTTCTATTCAGAAGGTTGATGCTGTAAGACAGACTGTAACCATTAATGTTGAGATGTTTGGAAGAGAGACTCCGGTCGAAATTAGCTTCCAGGATGTCAAAAAAATGTAAAATTGTAATTATATGTTACAATCGTTAATCAAAGGATTGACACAAACGAGTAGTTGTAATAAAATATTAGCCGGACTAAATTTGTTTTTTGGTCCGCGTGGGAGGGTCATCCACCCAAACTACCACAAAACAGTCTAGAGACTGAGAATTTTTTTAGGAGGTGCCATCATGGCAAAGAAAGTACAAGGATATATTAAATTACAGATTCCTGCCGCAAAAGCAACACCGGCTCCACCAGTTGGTCCAGCACTTGGACAGCATGGTGTAAACATTGTAGAGTTTACAAAACAGTTTAACGCAAGAACAGCAGATCAGGAAGGTATGATCATTCCTGTAGTTATCACAGTTTATGCAGATAGAAGTTTCAGCTTTATTACAAAGACTCCACCTGCAGCAGTTTTGTTAAAGAAGGCATGCAATCTTAAGACTGCATCAGCTGCACCTAACAAGACAAAGGTAGCAACTATTTCTAAGGCTAAGATTCAGGAAATCGCTGAGTTGAAGATGCCTGACTTAAATGCTGGTAGCCTTGAGGCTGCTATGAGCATGATCGCAGGTACAGCTAGAAGTATGGGTATCGTAGTAGAAGAGTAAGCGGAGGTAATAGAAGATGAAACACGGAAAGAAATATGTAGAATCCGCGAAGTTAATTGATCGCGCAACTTTTTATGAGACAGAAGAAGCTATCTCTTTAGTAAAGAAGACAGCTACTGCAAAATTTGATGAGACTGTAGAAGTACACATTAGAACAGGCTGTGACGGACGTCACGCTGAGCAGCAGATTCGTGGTGCTGTAGTTCTTCCTAATGGTACAGGTAAGACTGTTAAGGTTTTAGTATTCGCTAAGGGTGATAAGGTAGCAGAGGCTGAGGCAGCTGGCGCAGATTACGTTGGTGGCGATGAGCTTATTCCAAAGATCCAGAACGATGGATGGTTAGATTTCGACGTAGTTGTAGCTACACCTGATATGATGGGCGTTGTAGGACGTCTTGGTAAGGTTTTAGGACCTAAGGGATTAATGCCAAACCCTAAGGCTGGTACAGTAACTATGGATGTTACTAAGGCTATTAACGATATCAAGGCTGGTAAGATTGAGTACAGACTTGATAAGACAAACATTATCCACTGCCCAATCGGAAAGGCTTCTTTCTCAGAGGAGCAGTTAGCACAGAACTTCGGTGCTTTAATGGATGCTATTGTTAAGGCTAAGCCATCAGCATTAAAGGGACAGTACTTAAGAAGTGTTACTCTTACAACAACAATGGGACCTGGCGTAAAGGTTAGTGTTGCAAAGTTCTAATCTAAGAGATATAGACCTCGGTTTTATACCGAGGTCTTTTTGTACATCTGCGGATGAGAGAGTATAGGCTGATAAGGAGATAGGCGTTTATGAGAATAGGTGTGTTTCGCCGGGCATTTCATCTGGCCGCGATATTTGTCGGAGTGTTGTTGGTGGTTCTGTTTGCTGGTGGAATTGGACTGTATTATTTGGAAAGTATAAATGAGAAGAATATGATTCTTGTTCGTGAGGAAGAAGAATTGCCTGATATAGAGAAAGAAAATGTGGAATATATTCGTGCGGAGGATATTTTTCATATAAAAGAAAATGCTGAGTTGAAGGAAAATGAGACGACAGTAGTGCAGGAGGAAAGCCGTGGTGAGAGATTGCTGCGGGAAGCAAGGGAAAAGGGGCAGGTGGTTTATGAATTGACTACTGCAAATGAGGAAGAGATTACCTTGCTTTTTGCGGGAGATGTTCTATTGGATTCTGAGTATGCAGTGATGTATGAATATCGTCGTAGGGGAGAACAGATTGAAGGTGTGTTTTCATCTGAGTTGTTAGACCAAATGCATGCTGCGGATTTATTTATGATAAATAATGAGTTTACTTTTACGGATAGAGGCGAGCCTTTAGAGGGGAAACGCTTTACTTTTAGAGCCAAGCCGGAGGATGTGTCGGTTTTGCATGAAATGGGAGTGGATATTGTTTCTCTTGCCAATAACCATGCTTATGACTATGGAGAAGTATCTTTGCTAGATACCCTGGATACGCTGGATGGTGCAGGAATAGCTCGAGTGGGTGCCGGAAGGAATTTGAAAGAGGCAATGCAGCCTGTGTATTATGTTGCTAATAATTATAAGATTGCGATTGTTAGTGCGACACAGATGGAACGCTTTCAGGTGCCGGATACCAAGGGGGCAACGGAAAATGGTGCCGGTGTATTTCGCTGCATGGATGAGGAGAATCTGATAAAGGCATTGGGAGAGGCTAAGCTGGAAAGTGACTATGTTATTTTGTATATACATTGGGGAACAGAGAACCAAGAAGAAATTGATTGGTGGCAGGAGACACAGTCAGAAGTTTATGCTAAGGCTGGGGCTGATTTGATTATAGGCGGACATCCTCATGTGCTGCAGAAGTTGGATTTAGTAGAAGGCGTTCCGGTGGTGTATAGTCTTGGGAATTTTTGGTTTAATTCTAAAACGATGAATACTTGCGTGATGGAGGTTGTGTTGAATGGACAGGGATTAAAGTCTTTGAGGTTTATACCGTGCATTCAGACAGAGAAAACCACGAGATTACTCGAGGGTGCTCAGGGTGAGGCGTTGCTTCAACACATGCGTGATATTTCTCCTAATGTAAGTATAGATGAAGCTGGTTATATATTTTTTGGATAGATTGTTCAATCATGCAAAATAAAAGTGTTGACACACCCGGTTGTGTGTGATAAGATATTAAAGGTTTGAAAACCGTGCCGAAGACAGTAGGTGCTGAGATATTATTTCATATAATATCAAAGCGTAAGCGTATCGCCTACCGAGGAAAAGAGTTTTACGAATTGACTTTTAACCTCTCTGTCTTTGTATAGGGAGGTTTTTTATATGAAAGCTCCTTTCGGCATGAGACGAGTAATCGTCTCGGTTGGGAATTATCCCATTAGAATCTATAAGGAGGTAAGAAAATGGCAAAGATCGAATTAAAGCAGCCTATCGTTGCAGAGATTTCTGAAAACATTAAGGATGCAGCATCAGTAGTAATCGTTGATTACCAGGGAATCACAGTTGCACAGGACACAGCTCTTCGTAAGCAGCTTCGTGAGGCAGGTGTAGTCTACAAGGTTTACAAGAACACTATGATGACACGTGCATTTGCAGGTACAGAGTTCGAAGGATTAACTTCATACTTAGAGCGTACAAATGCTATTGCTATCAGCAAGACAGATGCAACAGCTCCAGCTAGAATTCTTAAGAAATTCCAGGCTGAGTGTCCTAAGCTTGAGCTTAAGGCAGGTGTTGTAGAAGGCGTTGTATATGATGCAGCAGGAATTGCTGAGATCGCAAACATCCCTTCAAGAGAAGAGTTACTTTCCAAGTTCCTTGGAAGTATCCAGTCTCCTATTACAAACTTTGCTCGTGTTATTAATCAGATCGCAGAAAAGGGTGGCGCTGACGCATGTGAAGCAGCACCAGCAGCTGAGGAAGCTCCTGCAGCAGAAGAAGTAACAGCAGAGTAATTATCCAAAGGATGAAACTAATTAAATTTGATATTATTATATGGAGGTAAATGAAAATGGCAAAATTAACAACAGCAGAATTTATTGAAGCTATTAAAGAGTTAACAGTATTAGAATTAAATGATTTAGTAAAAGCATGTGAAGAAGAGTTCGGTGTATCTGCAGCAGCAGGTGTAGTTGTAGCAGCAGCAGGTCCTGCAGCAGTAGCTGAAGAGAAGGATGAGTTTGACGTAGAGTTAACAGAGGTTGGCGCTGAGAAGGTTAAGGTTATCAAGGTTGTTCGTGAAGTAACAGGTCTTGGCTTAAAGGAAGCTAAGGATTTAGTTGATAACGCTCCTAAGATGCTTAAGGAAGCTGCTTCTAAGGCTGAGGCTGAGGATATCAAGGCTAAGCTTGCAGAGGTTGGTGCTAAGGTTACTCTCAAGTAATTCGATTAAGAAGCCATTTAAAGGTGTCGCACATAGTGTGGCACCTTTTTTCTTTTGTATAAACCCGAATTTGGGTGTTGACTTTGGTGTCTTATTGTGCTAGTATGTAATGTGCGCTATTGTGTATTAATATGCTCTTTTTATGCCCAAATGGCGTAATATTATAGATTTATATCATGAAGAACGGGGTGAAATGTCATGGAAAAGAACAGAATACGTCCAGTTACCGCAGGTAAGACGATGCGTATGAGCTATTCAAGACAAAAAGAGGTTTTGGAAATGCCTAACCTTATCGAAGTGCAGAAGGATTCCTATAAGTGGTTCCTTGAAGAAGGACTTCGTGAAGCTCTTGCGGATATATCGCCGATTACTGATTATAGTGGACATTTAAGTCTGGAATTTGTTGATTACGTTCTTGCAGAAGACGAAATCAAGCACACAATCGAGGAGTGTAAAGAAAGAGATTTAACTTTCGAAGCGCCTCTTAAAATCAAGGTTCGCCTCCATAACAAGGAGAAAGAAGAAATCAGCGAGCATGAGATTTTTATGGGTAACTTCCCATTGATGACAGAGACAGGTACATTTGTAATTAATGGTGCTGAGCGAGTTATCGTTAGCCAGTTAGTACGTTCACCCGGTATTTATTATGGAATCGCGCATGATAAGATCGGTAAGAGATTATTCTCTAGTACAGTAATCCCTAATCGTGGTGCATGGTTGGAGTACGAGACAGATTCCAATGATGTATTTTACGTGCGTGTAGATAGAACAAGAAAGGTACCGATTACAGTGTTCATCAGAGCATTAGGCGTTGGTACTAACGAAGAGATTCTTGATTTGTTTGGTGATGAGGCTAAGATTCATGCCAGCTTTGCAAAGGATACCTCAGAGAATTATCAGGAAGGTTTGAAGGAGTTATATAGCAAGATTCGTCCGGGCGAGCCTTTCAGTTTGGATAGTGCGGAGAATCTTATTACAGCTATGTTCTTTGACCCTAGAAGATATGACCTTGCTAAGGTTGGTAGATACAAGTTTAATAAGAAGCTTGCATTAAGAAATAGAATTCGTTTTGCTGAGTTAGCTGAGGATGTAGTGGATCCGTTTACAGGTGAAGTATTGGCTCAGAAGGGTGACAAGGTTACACCTGAGCTTGCAGATGCTATCCAGAATGCTGCTGTTCCTTTTGTATGGATTCAGACAGAGGAGAAGATTGTAAAGGTACTTTCTAATATGATGGTAGATATTACAAACTTCGTAGAGTGTGATCCTAAGTCTCTTGGTATTACAGAGCAGGTTTATTTCCCTGTATTACGTCAGATTTTAGAGGAGTACTCAGAGAATCCTGAGGAGCTTGCAGATGCTATTCAGAGAAATGTACAGGAGTTAATTCCTAAGCATATTACGAAGGAAGATATTATTGCTTCTATTAACTATAATATGCATTTAGAATATGGTCTTGGTAACAGCGATGATATCGACCACTTGGGTAACAGACGTATCAGAGCGGTTGGTGAGTTGTTGCAGAACCAGTATCGTATCGGTTTATCAAGAATGGAGAGAGTTGTTCGTGAAAGAATGACAACACATGATTCAGATGATGTGTCTCCACAGGTATTGATTAATATTAAGCCGGTACAGGCAGCAATTAAGGAGTTCTTTGGTTCTTCACAGCTGTCACAGTTTATGGATCAGAATAACCCTCTTGGTGAGTTGACACATAAGAGACGTTTATCTGCATTAGGACCTGGTGGTCTTTCAAGAGACCGTGCCGGATTCGAGGTTCGAGATGTACATTATTCTCACTACGGAAGAATGTGTCCTATCGAGACACCCGAAGGTCCTAACATCGGTTTGATTAACTCTCTTGCATCTTATGCAAGAATTAATGAATATGGTTTCATTGAGGCTCCATATCGTAAGATTGATAAGACAGACCCAATGAATCCTCGCGTTACTGAAGAAGTTGTTTATATGACAGCTGATGAAGAGGATAATTATCATGTAGCACAGGCGAACGAGGCATTAGATGCAGATGGTTACTTTGTAAGAAATTCTGTATCAGGTCGTTATCTTGATGAGACACAGGAGTATCCTAAGGCAATGTTCGATTATATGGACGTTTCTCCTAAGATGGTATTCTCTGTTGCTACTGCATTGATTCCTTTCCTTCAGAACGATGATGCGAACCGTGCGCTCATGGGTTCAAACATGCAGCGTCAGGCCGTTCCGCTTCTGTTTACAGAGGCTCCAGCAGTAGGTACAGGTATGGAAGTTAAGACAGCAGTTGACTCTGGTGTCTGCGTAGTAGCTAAGAAGGCTGGTACGATTACTTATGTATCTTCTAAGCTGATTAAGATGACATGTGATGATGGTGAGAATGTTGAGTACCATCTTTCTAAGTTCGTAAGAAGTAACCAGTCTAACTGCTACAATCAGAAGCCTATCGTATTAAAGGGTGATCATGTTGAGGCAGGTCAGGTTATTGCAGACGGTCCTTCAACAGCAGGTGGAGAGCTTGCTCTTGGTAAGAACCCTCTGATTGGTTTCATGACATGGGAAGGTTACAACTACGAGGATGCCGTTCTGTTAAGTGAAAGACTTGTACAGGAAGACGTTTATACATCTATTCATATTGAGGAATATGAGACAGATGCTCGTGATACAAAGCTCGGACCTGAAGAGATTACAAGAGATGTTCCAGGTGTTGGTGATGATGCATTAAAGGATCTTGACGACAGAGGAATTATCCGTATTGGTGCAGAGGTTCGTGCGGGTGATATTTTAGTAGGTAAGGTTACTCCTAAGGGAGAGACAGAGCTTACAGCAGAGGAGAGATTACTTCGTGCAATCTTCGGTGAGAAGGCAAGAGAAGTAAGAGATACCTCTCTTAAGGTTCCTCACGGAGAGTACGGTGTCGTAGTAGATGCTAAGGTATTCTCCAGAGCAAAGGGTGACACAGAGCTTGCTCCTGGTGTTAATCAGGCAGTTCGTATCTATATTGCACAGAAGAGAAAGATTTCAGTCGGTGATAAGATGGCTGGTCGTCATGGTAACAAGGGTGTCGTTTCACGAGTACTCCCTGTAGAGGATATGCCTTACTTACCAAATGGACGTCCGCTTGATATCGTATTGAATCCTCTGGGCGTACCTTCACGTATGAATATCGGACAGGTACTTGAGATTCACCTTTCTCTTGCAGCAAAGGCATTAGGCTTTAACGTTGCGACACCGGTATTTGATGGTGCAAACGAGGCTGATATTATGGACACTCTGGACCTTGCAAATGACTATGTAAATCTTGAGTGGGAAGAGTTCGAAGCTAAGCATAAGGAAGAGCTTCTTCCGGAGGTTATGGAATATCTCTATGAGAACAGAGAGCACAGAAAGCTTTGGAAGGGTGTTCCTATTTCAAGAGATGGTAAGGTTAGATTAAGAGATGGTAGAACAGGAGAGTATTTTGACAGTCCGGTTACGATCGGTCACATGCACTACCTGAAGCTCCATCACCTTGTTGATGATAAGATTCATGCTCGTTCAACAGGACCATACTCACTTGTAACACAGCAGCCACTTGGTGGTAAGGCACAGTTCGGTGGACAGAGATTCGGAGAGATGGAGGTATGGGCTCTTGAGGCGTATGGTGCATCATACACATTGCAGGAGATTCTTACTGTTAAGTCCGATGATGTTGTTGGTCGTGTTAAGACATACGAGGCCATTATCAAGGGTGAGAATATCCCTGAGCCTGGTATTCCAGAGTCATTCAAGGTATTACTTAAGGAATTACAGTCATTAGGTCTTGATATCAAGGTGTACGACGAGAATCAGAACGAAGTTGAGATTATGGAGTCAGTTGATTATACAGAGACAGACTTCAGAGTTGAGATGGAAGGCGATAACAAGTACGGCTATGGTAAAGAATCTCTCGATGGCTTCCAGAAGGAAGAGTTTGACGATGCTACCGGAGAGCTTGTAGCTTCAGAAGATGACGATATGGATGATTTCGGTGACGATTTCGACATGTCAGACGATTCTTTTGAGGACTAATGATATTTGAAGTATAGTTGGGAACGAGAATCATCATTTCCAATAAATTATAAATTGGAAGGAGTGCCAAAATGTCTGAGAACAAAAATGAATCATACCAGCCAATTACATTTGATGCGGTTAAAATTGGTTTAGCATCACCTGAGAAGATTAGAGAGTGGTCTAAGGGTGAGGTTACTAAGCCGGAGACAATCAACTACAGAACTCTTAAACCGGAGCGTGAAGGATTGTTCTGTGAGAAGATTTTTGGACCAAGTAAGGACTGGGAATGTCACTGTGGTAAATATAAGAAGATTAGATATAAAGGTGTTATCTGCGACCGTTGTGGCGTAGAGGTTACAAAGGCCAGCGTTCGTAGAGAGCGTATGGGTCACATTGAGCTTGCAGCTCCTGTTTCCCATATCTGGTATTTCAAGGGTATTCCAAGTCGTATGGGCTTAATCCTCGATTTAACACCAAGAGTATTAGAGAAGGTTCTGTACTTTGCATCTTATATCGTGTTAGACCCTATGGAGACTGATCTTGAGTATAAGCAGGTATTGTCTGAGAAAGAGTATCAGGATAATAGAGAGAAGTATGGTAACAGATTCCGCGTAGGCATGGGTGCTGAAGCAATCAAGGAGTTGTTACAGGCTATCGATCTTGAGAGAGAATGCGAAGAGTTAAAGGCAGAATTAAAGAATGAGAATACTAAGGGACAGAAGCGTGCTAAGATTGTTAAGAGACTTGAGGTAGTAGAGTCCTTTAGAAATTCAGGAAATAAGCCTGAGTGGATGATTATGGATGCAGTTCCTGTAATTCCACCTGATTTACGTCCTATGGTTCAGTTAGACGGTGGCCGTTTTGCTACCTCTGACTTGAATGACTTATATAGAAGAATTATCAACAGAAATAACCGTCTTAAGAGACTTCTTGAGTTAGGTGCACCTGACATTATCGTTCGTAATGAGAAGAGAATGCTTCAGGAAGCTGTTGATGCTTTGATTGATAATGGTAGACGTGGTCGTCCTGTAACAGGACCTGGTAACAGAGCATTAAAGTCTCTGTCAGATATGTTAAAGGGTAAGGGAGGACGTTTCCGTCAGAACTTACTTGGTAAGCGAGTTGACTACTCAGGACGTTCCGTTATCGTAGTTGGACCAGAGCTTAAGATTTATCAGTGTGGTCTGCCTAAGGAGATGGCAATCGAGTTATTCAAGCCATTCGTTATGAAGGAACTCGTTGCAAGACAGATTTCACAGAATATTAAGCATGCTAAGAAGTTGGTTGAGAAGTTAGATTCACAGGTATGGGATGTATTGGAAGAGGTTATCAGAGAGCATCCTGTTATGTTAAACCGAGCTCCTACACTTCATAGACTTGGTATTCAGGCTTTCGAGCCAATCCTTGTAGAAGGTAAGGCAATCAAGCTTCATCCATTGGTATGTACAGCGTTCAATGCCGACTTCGATGGAGACCAGATGGCTGTGCATCTTCCACTTTCAGTAGAGGCACAGGCAGAGTGTAGATTCCTTCTTCTTTCGCCAAATAACCTGTTAAAGCCTTCGGATGGTGGTCCGGTAGCAGTTCCTTCACAGGATATGGTACTTGGTATTTACTATCTGACACAGGAGAGACCGGGAGCACTTGGCGAAGGTAAGTTCTTCAAGAATGTAAACGAAGCAATCCTTGCATATGAGAATGGTGTTATTACATTACATTCAAGAATCAAGGTTCGTGTAACAAAGAAGAATGCTGTAGGAGAAGAGATTACAGGTACTGTAGAGTCTACATTAGGAAGATTTATCTTTAATGAGATTCTTCCACAGGATCTTGAGTTTGTTGACCGTACAAATCCTGAGAATGAATTATTGCTTGAGGTTGATTTCCATGTTGGTAAGAAGGGCTTGAAGCAGATTCTTGAAAAGGTTATTAACATCCATGGTGCTACAACTACTGCAGAAGTATTAGATAGCATCAAGGCTATGGGATATAAGTATTCAACAAGAGCAGCGATGACTGTATCAATTTCTGATATGACAGTGCCTGCTGAGAAGCCACAGATGTTGGCAGATGCTCAGGCAACTGTAGACCGCATCACTATGAACTATAGACGTGGTCTTATGACAGAGGAAGAGCGTTATAAGGCTGTTGTTGAGACATGGAAGGAAACAGATGATAATCTTACACAGACATTGTTAAGTGGTCTTGATAAGTATAACAACATCTTTATGATGGCTGATTCAGGTGCTCGAGGATCTAACCAGCAGATTAAGCAGCTTGCAGGTATGCGTGGTTTGATGGCTGATACAACAGGTCGTACAATCGAGTTGCCTATCAAGTCTAACTTCCGTGAGGGACTTGACGTATTGGAGTACTTCATGTCTGCGCATGGTGCTCGTAAGGGTCTGTCGGATACAGCGCTTCGTACAGCCGACTCCGGATACTTGACACGTCGAATGGTTGACGTTTGTCAGGAGTTAATTATTCGTGAGATTGACTGTTGCGAAGATAGAGATTTCATACCAGGTATGGAAGTTGCAGCTTTCATGGAAGGTAAGGAAACAATCGAAGGACTTAAGGATCGTATCACAGGTAGATTTGCATGTGATGATATCTTAGATAGAGATGGTAATGTTTTAGTTAAGAAGAACCATATGATTACTCCAAGCCGTGCTTCAAAGATTATGGCTAAGGGTGTAAATGCAGCTGGTGAACCAATCGAAAAGGTTAAGATTAGAAACGTTCTTTGCTGTAAGTCAAAGGTTGGTATCTGTGCTAAATGTTACGGTGCGAACATGGCAACAGGTGAGCCTGTTCAGGTAGGTGAGGCAGTTGGTATTATTGCTGCCCAGTCTATCGGTGAGCCTGGTACACAGCTTACGATGCGTACTTTCCATACTGGTGGTGTTGCCGGTGATGATATTACACAGGGTCTTCCTCGAGTTGAAGAGCTTTTCGAGGCTAGAAAGCCGAAGGGACTTGCAATCATCGCTGAAATTGGAGGTACAGCTACGATTAAGGATACCAGAAAGAAACGTGAAGTTATCGTTTCTGACGGTGTAAATGAGAAGACATATCTCATTCCTTACGGTTCTCGTATCAAGATTCAGGACGGTACAGTTCTTGAAGCCGGAGACGAGTTAACAGAAGGTAGTATCAATCCTCATGACCTCTTAGAGATTAAGAAGATTGACGCTGTTCAGGATTATCTCCTTCGTGAGGTTCAGAGAGTTTACCGTTTACAGGGTGTAGATATCGCTGATAAGCACATCGAGGTTATTGTACGTCAGATGCTTAAGAAGAAGCGTATCGAGACAAGCGGTGATACAGAGTTCTTACCTGGAACATTAGTTGACCGTCTTGATTTGGAAGAGATGAATGAGAAGTTAATTGCAGAGGGTAAGGTTCCTGCAGAGGCTAAGGATATCATCCTTGGTATCACAAAGGCTGCTCTTGCAACCAATTCCTTCTTATCAGCAGCTTCCTTCCAGGAGACAACAAAGGTTCTTACTGAGGCAGCAATTAAGGGTAAGGTAGACCCATTGATTGGTCTTAAGGAGAACGTAATTATCGGTAAGTTAATTCCTGCCGGTACAGGTTTAAGAAGATATCGTAATGTAAAGCTTGACTGTGATGATGTTGTGAATCAGGCAATGATGTATGAGGAAACAGCAGAAGCAGCTTACGAAGCATACGAAGCAGATGAAACATCTGAAGCAGAGGAAGCAGAGTATGTTGCAGAGACAGAAGATGCTGTAACATTAACAGAAGAGTAAAGATTTACAAAAGAGTAAATATTTACAAAAGA
This sequence comes from Lachnospiraceae bacterium, assembly GCA_045579665.1. Classification (GTDB taxonomy): domain Bacteria; phylum Bacillota; class Clostridia; order Lachnospirales; family Lachnospiraceae; genus COE1. The sequence continues at coordinate 7,945 of JAZNMO010000141.1, read as the reverse complement.
GTAAATAAGATATTGCTATAAATGAAGAAGCGGTTGCCTTTGGGCAGCCGCTTTTTTAGGGGATTACATTTAAATGTGTATCATATTCGAGTGTGTCATCAGTAACAACTCTACGTGAGATAATCTCGTAAAATGGCTGAGATGTATTTTGTGGATATAAGTATTTAACTATAATCTCTAAGGTTTGCAAATCGGATAAAGTATATGCATAAGTATATTCAGATTGACCAAGTGTTTGAAAATAAGATGTCTCATCTAAGCTGTTGGCGTATGCATCTTTTAGGTCTGCATATAGCTTGGCGCAGTCTGATTCGAATTGATTGCAGGCATTATAGTATGTAGTGCTGCGTTCCATCATTTTAAGACTCAATTTTTTATCAGAATTTGCACTAACTAGAGAAAGAACAGCAAAAGAAACCAGACATAATACAACAAATATAAGCAGTATGGAGGAAAGTCCAATATTCAATTTGAATTGAGGTTTCTTTGACATGTGTAAGGCTCCTTTCAACTGTTTTTGGGGACAAACTGCTGTATGCGTTGATGAAAAATCAGAGATTCACTTTCGCATAAATTGTTTATATCATTGAAAATCATTGTATTAACATTGTATTCCATAATATAGATATCCTGATAGTGAAAGTCATTATCTTCGGAATAAGCAGATAAAACACAGTAGGAAGCAACTGCCAAATCAGTTGTCTGTACCCAGTCGGAATTAAACAGTAAAAGCATATGATGAGAGGAAGGTAATACTGTTTCAGTAATGCAATCATTTTTGGAAAAAAGCTCCTTTAAAAACTGATAATCACCGTTTTGGGTTGTGAAGATTTCTGCCAGATTTTGTGTCCAAAGAACAGCATGATTAATCGAGACAGTTTCAGAGCTGATAGTATGTGATTTAACAAAAAGCTGTATACAAATTGTAGCAGCGATAATGAAGAAGAAGATTGCAATAATCAGCTCTATTAAGAAGAGACTGGATTTTGAGGATTGTTTTATCTTCATAATGAGAACCATGCCTTTCCGGTATTGTATGAATCATTTGTTGGGTAACTAATTATTAGAAGCTGTTTGTGTGCAAATCGACATAGAAGGAAACAGACTCTTGTTTGGAAGCTTCATACGAGATTTGCAAAAGGGATGGTGTTACAAAGTAAAAGTTTAGTTCCTTTATCTCAAATATGGCCTGCCCTGCATCAGGTGAAAGAATGATGTCTGAGCGGGAGAAGCATTCGTATAGATGACCATCATATTCATAAAGTCGGGTTGAATACATCTTTCCTTCAATTTCCGATTCAATAGTAAGCATGTCTATACCGTCAGTATTTACAATGGAAACAGATTGGTCCATATCAGTCTGACGTAGTTTCTCGGTTATATACGCGACGGAAGTTCGTTCTAAATAATTATCGTTTGTTTTATTCACGGTATCCTGATAAATATCCGCACCAAATATGATGAGAACAATAGAGCAGATGGCGAATACACAGAATAGGGAAAGCATAAATAAAATATCTATGGTATGTTGTTTATTGCTATGAAAATTCATATTTTTTACTCCAATGCGATAACGGTGACATCTGGGAGGATATTTGAGCCGATGGGCATATAATCTACATAAAAGTTTTCTCTATCATATAATAGTCCGTAATGCTCCTCGAGATATTCCAGATTAGGTGGATAGGTTCCTTCAATGGAATAACAATGCACCATACTACGATGAATGGCAGATTCCAAAGATTGAATTTGCTCTTCTTTTGTGGTGGCACTGACGGTATTGATTCCACTAAAAAAGAAGATTAGAAATCCTAACACGAGCAAAATGGAAAATGACTGCCATATGGTCTGCATAGATACATGATGCTGCTTGCGAAATCGATTCATGGTATTCCTCCCTTACCCAATACTTGACATGATACCGATAAGCGGCATCATAACAGATAAAAGTACCAGTCCGACCATAAGTGAGAAAACAATAACCAAAGATGGCTCTATGGCAGCAAGAATATGCTGAATGCGTTGGTTGGTTTCGTTTTCATAATGTTCGGAAATTTTTCTTAAAACATTATCTACTTTGCCGGAACGGAAACCGATGTGAAGCATGCGCTGATATACAGCGTGAAAAATATCGGCCTGTGTAATGGCTTCTGCAAGATTTTCCCCTGAACGCATAGTATCCAGGCAGAGTTTGAATTTGTCCTGCATACAGCTGTTATCAACAAGCTTGGAAGCAAGTAGAAGCCCCTGATGGGTATCCATACCGCTGGCGACAGTCAGAGCAAGTGCGCTGGCAAATCTGCTGTATGCGATTTGTAGATAAAAGTTTTTGGTAATGGGATTGGTATGCATAAAATGTTTGAATGCGCTGTTAAACTTGGGAACAAATTTCAGGGCTAGAATCAGCATACAAATCAAGACTGCTATTATAATAAAGAAAGCAGATGCAGAATTGATAAAGTTGCCGAGCGTCATTAGCTGTAAAGAAATGCCTGTCAAACCGCTTCCGAGCTGCAAAAAGACCTGATGAAAAATGGGTAGAACCTTCGTAAGAAGAACGACCAAAATACAAATCATCATACAGACCATGAGAATCGGATAGGTTAAGGCATTTTTTATGCTTTTAGATAAAGCATATTGCTGTTCGTAATATTCATTGAGTCGCTGCATGATAACATCAAGATTACCGGATTCCTCACCTAAGGCAACCATTTGAATTAGATAGTCAGGGAAAAGCCGGGTATCCGAAAGAGCATCGTGAAAGGATAAACCATCCCTTAACGATGCTTCGATTGCCTCGAATATTTCTTTTCCCTGCGTGGCAGTGGTATCCTTATGAAGCAAAAGAATTGCTTCATAAGGAGTGATGCCGGATTGTAAAAGAATGCTTAACTGCTCACAAAAGAAAGCAATTTCCATGTCATTTAATTTTTTTTGCTTTTTCATACGAATTCCCCAATTATATACATTTAATAAATATATTTTGTTTTATAGTTGCTTCCGTCGCCAATAAAATTCTTTAATGCTGTTTCGCTGGAGTTTGCGGCAAAGGTAGGGTCCATAAGTGACCAGCTTGTGCCGTCAAATTCGATAATACCGTTAACCCAGCCGATATCAGTGATATAGCAGCTTATCCATGCGTGATATGCTGTGCCGGCATAACCAACCTCCAGTCTGGTTGGGATACACTGGGTACGAAGCATACTGGTCATGACTGCTGCATAATCAAGACAGATGCCTGTGCCACTTTCGAGTATAATGTCTACATTTGAGGTGTAACCACTTTGAACGGTAGCTGCCTTGTGGTGGTCGTAAGTAATATTTGTGGAAACATAGTTATAAATCTTTGAAACAACGTCCAAATCTGTATCACAATTTGTGGCAAGCTGCATACCTTGGGCAACAGTCTTGCAATCAGGTGTAAAATTCACATACTGATTTGCATACAGGTTAGGGCCGAATGCATTAGTGATGTTCACATTGATATTTTCTGATAAAGCTGTGGAATACTGATTGCCTGTTATGTTTTCATAAACAGCAACCTTATAGTTGCCACTTCCGGCAGAAAGCGGGAAGGCTTCATATCCGGTATAGGAATACAGATTATAAGTATAAGTAACATTATTAGGACCTGTAATCTGCAGCTTGACTTTACCGTTTGTTCCTTTATAATCAACCATGACGTAACCCTCGCCGGTATTAGAGGCATCAATGGCTGCTAATGAATTGGAATATACTTTGGTTCCGGATGCAGCAGGCATAAAGCATACAGGTTCGCTGCTGCGAATCCCTGTTAATGTGGTCGAAGTAAATGCAACCTGTTCGTCTGCAAGCTGCACACTCTCTGTTGGAGTTTCGATAGAAGTGGTTCCATTTTTCGAGCAAGACATAAGGAGTAAAGAACAAATGGAAACCAGAGATACTGTTAATACTTTGGTTTTCATATAATTCAACACCTTTCAAATTGATAATATAAACTGAAATAAATATAATAATGCTACAAAAAGAGTAACAATTTAACAATATATACCTATTATAATATGTGAAAACGAAAAAGTATAGAGCTTTGGCGGAATTTTAGATTTATGATTTTGAAAAAGATATTGACAATAATTTATTATAAAAGTATAATAATCTAGCATGTGTGTAAACGCATGTAGATTGCCGGTTTGGCATTGATTTAAAATACAGGAGGTGAATTAGAATGCCAACATTTAACCAATTAGTAAGAAAAGGACGTCAGGACGTAGTTAAGAAGTCTACTGCACCAGCTCTTCAGAAGGGATACAACTCTTTAAAGAAGAAGTCTACAGATTTATCTGCTCCACAGAAGAGAGGAGTATGTACAGCAGTTAAGACAGCAACACCTAAGAAGCCTAACTCAGCTCTTAGAAAGATCGCCAGAGTTCGTCTTTCAAATGGTATGGAAGTAACAAGCTACATCCCAGGAGAAGGTCACAACTTACAGGAGCACAGTGTTGTTCTTATCAGAGGCGGACGTGTTAAGGACTTACCAGGTACAAGATACCACATCATCAGAGGTACACTTGATACAGCTGGAGTTGCTAACAGAAAGCAGGCTCGCTCTAAGTACGGAGCTAAGAGACCTAAGGCAGGTAAATAATCTATCATATTTACCAAGTACCACATAAACTAATTAGTGTTGGGATTCTGATTTAATACTTTTATTAATATAAGAAAACCGCGCGAACACAAGTTTTATTAATGTGAGTACCGTTGATTTAATCATGTAATGATAATTATCATTATTAATAATTAAGGAGGGAAGAACCGTGCCACGTAAAGGACATATTCAGAAAAGAGATGTATTAGCGGATCCTTTATACAACAACAAAGTGGTTACAAAGCTTATCAACAACGTTATGTTAGATGGTAAGAAGGGTGTAGCTCAGAAGATTGTATACGGCGCATTCGCTAGAGTTGAAGAAAAGACTCAGAAGCCAGCTCTCGATGTTTTCGAAGAGGCTATGAACAATATTATGCCATTACTTGAGGTAAAGGCTAGACGTATCGGTGGAGCTACTTACCAGGTACCTATCGAAGTACGTGCTGACAGACGTCAGGCATTAGGCCTTCGTTGGTTAGTAATGTTTTCTCGTAAGAGAGGCGAAAAGACCATGGAGGAAAGACTTGCAAATGAGATTCTTGATGCAGCTAACAACACAGGTGCAGCTGTAAAGAGAAAAGAAGATATGCACAAGATGGCAGAAGCAAACAAGGCTTTCGCACACTACAGATTCTAATAATAAGAGTATTGTTCGGAGTCTCGGTATTGACCAATTACAGAAGTATGAGTGCAATCCGGGACTTTCGTGCATAGCAAGTTTTTGTTATAAAGTATTTAAAGGAGGACAAACCTTTGGCTGGAAGAGAATATCCATTAGAGAGAACCAGAAACATTGGTATTATGGCTCATATTGATGCTGGTAAGACAACAACAACAGAGCGTATTCTTTACTATACCGGTGTTAACTATAAGATTGGTGACACTCATGAAGGTACAGCTACAATGGACTGGATGGAGCAGGAGCAGGAAAGAGGTATCACAATTACTTCAGCTGCTACAACATGTCACTGGACATTACAGGAACAGACAAAGACTAAGCCGGGTGCTTTAGAGCATCGTATCAATATCATTGATACTCCTGGACACGTTGACTTTACTGTAGAGGTAGAGCGTTCACTTCGTGTACTTGATGGTGCAGTTGGTGTATTCTGTGCAAAGGGTGGTGTAGAGCCACAGTCAGAGAACGTATGGCGTCAGGCTGACACATATAACGTACCTAGAATGGCTTACATTAATAAGATGGACATCTTAGGTGCAAACTTCTACGGATGTGTTGATCAGATTCGTACAAGATTAGGAAAGAACGCAATTTGTCTTCAGTTACCAATCGGTAAGGAAGATGAGTTCAAGGGAATTATCGACTTATTCGAGATGAAAGCATACATCTACAACGATGATAAGGGTGATGATATCACTGTTACAGATGATTTAGGTGCTATGGCTGACGAAGCTGAGTTATATCACAGCGAGTTAGTAGAGAAGATTTGCGAGTTAGACGATGAATTAATGATGATGTATCTTGAGGGTGAAGAGCCTTCAGTTGAGCAGTTAAAGGCAGTTTTAAGAAAAGCAACTTGTGAGTGCCAGGCTATTCCTGTTTGCTGTGGTACATCTTACAGAAATAAGGGTGTACAGAAGTTACTTGATGCGGTTATCGAGTATATGCCATCTCCTGTTGACATTCCTGCTATCAAGGGTGTTGATATGGATGGTAACGAAATCGAGAGAGCATCTTCAGACGAAGAGCCATTCGCTGCTTTAGCATTCAAGATTATGACAGACCCATTCGTAGGTAAGCTTGCTTACTTCCGTGTATATTCAGGTACTGTTAACTCTGGATCATATGTATTAAATGCTACAAAGGATAAGAAGGAGCGTGTTGGACGTATTCTTCAGATGCATGCTAATAAGAGAGCAGAGCTTGACAAGGTTTACTCTGGTGATATCGCAGCAGCAGTAGGTTTCAAGTTCACTACAACAGGTGATACAATCTGTGATGAGCAGCATCCGGTTATCCTTGAGTCTATGGAATTCCCAGAGCCAGTTATCGAGCTCGCTATCGAGCCTAAGACAAAAGCTGGACAGGGTAAGATGGGTGAGGCTCTTGCTAAGCTTGCAGAAGAGGATCCTACATTCCGTGCTCATACAAATCAGGAGACAGGTCAGACAATTATCGCTGGTATGGGTGAGCTTCACCTTGAGATTATCGTTGACAGACTTCTCCGTGAGTTTAAGGTAGAAGCTAACGTTGGTGCACCTCAGGTTGCATACAAGGAAGCTATTACTAAGGAAGTTGATATTGATAGTAAGTACGCTAAGCAGTCAGGTGGACGTGGACAGTACGGTCACTGTAAGGTTAAGTTCAGTCCTATGGATGCTAACGGTGAAGAGTTATTCAAGTTCGAGTCAACAGTAGTTGGTGGTGCTATTCCTAAGGAATATATCCCTGCTGTTGGTGAGGGTATTGAAGAAGCTACTAAGGCAGGTATCCTTGGCGGATTCCCTGTAGTTGGTGTACACGCTAACGTATACGATGGTTCATACCATGAAGTTGACTCTTCAGAAATGGCATTCCACATTGCAGGTTCACTTGCATTTAAGGAAGCTATGCAGAAGGCATCACCTGTACTTCTTGAGCCTATCATGAAGGTAGAGGTTACTATGCCGGAAGAGTATATGGGAGATGTTATCGGTGATATCAACTCTCGTCGTGGACGTATCGAGGGTATGGATGACCTTGGCGGTGGTAAGATTGTTCGTGGTTTCGTTCCACTTGCTGAGATGTTCGGTTACTCTACAGACTTACGTTCTAAGACACAGGGACGTGGAAACTACTCAATGTTCTTCGAGAAGTATGAGCAGGTTCCAAAGTCAGTACAGGATAAGGTACTTGCAGCTAAGGCTAAATAGTATTTTTAAATGTTAAAATATCCTGCACTTCTTCGGGAGTGCAGGTATATATAGAGCAGACAAAATTCTGCTTGAAAAACTCACTGTTTTTTTATATAATCAGAATAGTTGAGTAAAAGCGTTTTATATTTATGAAACCAATATTATTTTTATATCTAATTTAAGGAGGACTTCAAAAATGGCAAAGGCTAAATTTGACAGAACTAAACCACATTGTAACATCGGTACAATCGGTCACGTAGACCATGGTAAGACAACTACAACAGCAGCTATCACAAAGGTTTTAGCTGAGAGAGTATCTGGTAATGAGAAGGTAGATTTTGAGAATATCGATAAGGCTCCAGAAGAGAGAGAAAGAGGTATCACAATTTCTACAGCTCACGTTGAGTACCAGACAGAGAAGAGACACTACGCACACGTTGACTGTCCAGGACATGCTGACTACGT
>JAZNMO010000140.1:0-5606 GCA_045579665.1 Lachnospiraceae bacterium | reverse complement strand
AGCTTGCTTTCCATGAGCGCACGAAAAGCAAGCTGTTCCTTATCCTGCCAGCTTAAAGCTTCATATTCCTTCCAGTCATCCCGAAACATTTCCACAAAACAGTTTGTCAGTACATTTTCCAAAGGCTGTCCATTTGATTTGAAATCCACCAACTGACGGGCAGACTTGTCCCATGTACAGGAATAGGTTATCAAACGGTCATCTTCTCCCAAATCCCGCTTAATCCGTTCCTTTAAAGCCGCAAGCTTTCTCTTTCCTTCCTCTGTATGCTCCGCATACAAGTCCTTTTCCGCACCGTCCAGCATATATACCACCGGTTCACGGAAACATACTACACAGTGGTTCAGTTCACCGTACTTTTCCGACAACGCACCATATTCCACCTCAAGGGCAGTGATACTCTTTACATAATCATCTGTCGTATATGTGTCTTCTCTGCCTCGAACAGACTTCTCTATCTGGTCCTCCCGCATCATGGTTCCGTAACGCTCTCCAAGGAAGATAAGCATATACGGATGGCTTCGGTCAATCTCGTCCAAGCAGACCTGCAGTACCTTCGCTGCACCTTCCTCTGTCTCTAGAGTAGAGGTGTCCACGCCCCAGCGAAGGTCAATGACACCTACATTGTCTCCGTATTTCCGCGCCTCATCCCGAAGTGCCGGAAGCACCCGCTCCTGCACCAAGTCACGTTCTGCCTGCATGTCAATAAATGTACTGGAAATAAATATGTTCTTCATCGTATGTACTCCTGTAATCTATTCTTTTTCCATATATGTAACAAGTAATCATAACCATAACACGTCTGGTACAGAAAAAATAATTCCATACCAGGCGTACTTTCACTAAGGCTCGTCTCCTAATACCCTAAAATTTCCTCCAATAATTTCTTATCCGTCTCTGCCTCGGAACGTTCATACAACTTCTTTGCCTCTTCCTTAGCTAAAGACAAATATTCCTCTGCTTCAGCTCTTTGTCCCATTTTATACAAGCACAGATACAGCCCCTTTAAAACCTTTACATAGATTCTGGCATTCTGAATACCGTCATTCTTTTCACATACAAATTTGCAATATCCTAATGCTTCCGTATATACCTCGCAAGCCTCATTCAGCTGATTGTCTGCAAAAAACGTTTCAGCATATATAGAAAGGGATTTAATGATTCTTTCCTTTGCCCTATCAGAATCATCCTGCGAATATAATTCCCGGTCAAGTTCTACCGCCTTTTTACCATACACCAATGCTTCTGTCAAGCGATTAGTTCCCAGCAATGCCTTTGCAAGATTCCTCCAACGTCCCACTAATTCAAGTTGCGTGTTCTTTGTAGGATTCTCTTGATGTAATTCTTCTGTATATTGCAATGCTTTTTCCAAATAATCTAAAGCCTCTTTGGCTCTACCCAATTCACATAAAGCCACACCGTAATTATTATATGACACAGCTAAATTGTTCAAATTAGAATTACTCAAATCTAACCGATACAACTCTTCAGCATTTCGTACGAATCCCTCACAATACTTTATCGCGCCCTCGTACCTCCCTAATTCAAGCAACAGCAATCCTATTCTATTATAGGCAAATGCCAATTTCCGTAGTTCTTTTTCATCATTTATTCTCTCATACAACTCCTCTTTGCACTTTAGCTCTTTCTCGTAATAAAACAACGCCTCCTCTGTCTGTCTTAATTCTTTCAATGCATTTCCCATATTGTTATAACTGATTGACAAATCCCGCAGACTTCCTTCGCTTCCGCTCTTCTCATATAGGTCCTTTTTACACTTGAGCGCCTTCTCGTAATACGACAGCGCTTCTCTCACCTGACCTAAATCTTTTAATGCATTTCCCATATTGTTATAACTGATTGATAAATCTTGCAAGCTCGATTCGCTTCCTCTTTTCTCATACAACTCCTCTCTACACTTTATTCCTTTCTCATAACATTCCAACGAATCCTCTGTCTGTTCTAATTCCCTCAATATATTTCCATTAGTGATATAAGTATTTGCCAAAAACCTCAGGTTAAGCACTCCTCCTTGCTCCTCATATAACTGTTCCACACACTTTAAAGCATTCTCGCAACAAGCCAACGCCTCCCTCATCTTTCCCGATTTCTCTAGATCTCTGCACATGGTAGTATATTTGTGGAACAAAGCAAACAAGTCTTCACTCTTCTCTTGCAAGTCTTCTTTCCATAAACGGGCATATCCTAACTTTCGTTTAATACACCGCGCTCTTTCAAAAGGTAGCCCCCTCTCAGAATAAAATTGAGATAACCTATCATTATAATGGATTAAAATCTGTAAATATTCACTATCTTTCTTTCTCTCATACTCCTTTTCCCCAACAACAAATAACTCTTTAAAATATGCATCTGCGTCATCTATTCTCTTCTTCTCACACAATAAGACCCCCATCTCATAATACTTTTCCAACAACTGCTTCAGATTTCCTACACTATCCTCCTTCTCATAAATCTCTTTTGCTTTTTTCATCTCTTGTCCTACCCCATCTAAAGTATTCGATTCAGTTTCCGATTTTAACTCATCACTTTCCAACTCTTCTAGCATCTCATCAATTCCAAACTGTTCGGCAACCATTGGAAAACGTCCCTTTATTTCCCTCGCACACTTTGCCAATTTATTTCCAATGTCCTTCAATTTTTCTTTTTCAGCCAATTCCTCATATGCATTGTACATCATGCAATACGCTTGAAAAAGCAATAACAACTGCTCAAAACTCATAGGTATAAGAGACTCTTCTCCTATACATCCTAACATTACCTCTCCATACTCAATTACTTTACTATAATTTCCTTTTTCTTGCTCTGCTTGTGTTTTAAACATATAAAGCTTTGCTTTCTCAATCTGGTTTCCCTCATCACCTTCTTGACTTTCTCCTATAGGTACATTTACTTTCTCTAGATACTCTTGTTGCTCTTCACTTTTTCCCAACTGTCCACATATACTCGCGCAAATCTGATAAATCCCCCTCTGAAGCATCTCAGACTCCTCATTGCCATAATCAGCACATAATTTGTCCACATACATTTCCGCCCTCTTACTATATTTCATTGCATTCTCCAAGTCATTTATGGCAAAATAATATATTGCAATGTTATGGCAAGCAATTGTCAGATACTTCAAACTATCTCCACTATTTTCAGCCTCATGTAACTGTTCTGCGCACTGTAACGCATTAGACAGGTATCCGTATGACTCTGTTTTCTCTTTCTCGTTTGCTTCTAATGCCATTATTACAGTTCCCAAGTTCAAATATCCATTTAAAAGTTCACGCAAATTCCGCAATGATGGATTTTGACTATATATTACCTCTCTTCCTTTTAAACTCTTATTTAAATCCTCCTTTGCCAATTCCATTTTACCTTCACTACGATATAAAACACCTCTCTTCTCGTAAGCAAAGTATAAATCTCTTTGTGCCTCCTCTGTGCATAATACTTCCACTATTCTTTTTCTATAATCAAGTGCTTGTTCAAAGCACCTGTGTGCTGTTCTCAATTCATCCTTTTTCATGGCAAACAGCCCGTAATTGATAAACAATGACGACAACACTTGTATTACAGATATCGATTCATCCCTCTGGACTGTATTAATAATTCTAAATGCTCGTGTATACATTTCCTCTACATCTTCTTTTTTGTCACTCGGCAAAGTCATCACATATGCTATATAACATCGCACAAGACCTAACACACTTACAATATCTTCCTTTGCACTCATTTCATAATATTGAATAGCTCTCCGTAAGTCTCTTTCTGCCTCTAGGAGATTTCCATCTGCTTTCTTTTCTACTCCGATATTGAAGAGACACTCTGCCAAATCAATAGCATCCTCGCCTCTCTTACTATCCTCATACATCCTCTCACAATTTTCTAATACTGCACGACCTATAAGTAGCTTAATCTCTCTTTCTTTCCTTGAAGTTTCAAAAACTTTCTGAAATCTTCTCGCAAAAAAGGAAACACTTTGCTTCTTGTCTATGCCCTCAACTTTCAACGCATTAATAATGAAACAGCCGTCATCCGCCAATGCTTCCTCTTTTATAGCACGGAACAACTCCTTATTCGTAGTATCATTTGCATATGCAATTAGTTTCTGTGCAAATGCATATTCCTCAAAGATACGTGCATAATACAATCCTTCTTTAATTGTCAATTCATCCTCTACGCCTACTGCTAATAAGTAATTCTTTATCCCTTCTTCATAATGCTTTCTGTTGTCAATTTCCTTCAATAAACCGCCACGAATCACCTTATGCGTAAAGTCAATTCGCCCATCTTCATTCAAATAGAAAAAGGAATCCAGATAGCTTAATAAAAGGGTAACATCAAGTATCGGAAAATCTTTGTTCTGCAAACTGAAAATGCCTTGTAAATCCTGCATCCGAAGACCGTTTCTAGATACCGCCAGATACCCAAGCATCTCCCGCAACATGTCATCATTATCACTTACCTTCGCAATTCCGTTCTGAATAATGGACACAGTTGCATCCTCCAAAGTATCAGGCATCTCTTGAACTATCTTCGTTCCAAGGGCAACAATCTCCTCCTCCGTCATCGCCTTACGCAATTCTTCCGCATCCATCATGTTCAGTCTCTGGATAAGAAGAGAAATATACAGCGGACTTCCAATACTCTTTTTCTTCAAAATTTCCTGTTCGATTGCTTCATATGCATTACGAGAATAGGATGCCAGAATACTTTCTGCCACCGCCTTAGCATCGCTCTCATTTAACGCCGGAACGCTCTTTACGTCTCGTTCCTCCATAGCGTTCATAGGCACATTAAACTCATTCGTACACGAAGCCACAAACTGAACGCCTTTTCCTTTAATGAGGAAATCCAACTTTTCAACATGCTCATCAAAATACATCTGGTCTAACGCATCTATGCAAACATATACCTTCTTTTCCTCCGGAAGACGGTAGCACAACTCTCGCAGTCTCTCCATCCAGTCAGAATAGCGCAAAACTCCTTTTTCAAAACCTTCTTCCATTTCAACAAAAGCATTTTCCTCACCAAAATGCACCTCTACCCCAAGCAGATTCTCCATATAGTACACCATCTGCTTTACCAGAGATTCTGCATTGGTACTCATACTTCCTGCTCCTGAGAAGAATGCAAACACATTCTTCCCTTCCTTTTGCAGACGCTCCACCAGCTTACACATAATCGCAGTCTTTCCGCTACCCACTTCGCCCTGTAAAATAATCGGACAGGTTCCGTTTACCGCGCTCTGATAGTACTCCTCCAAAAGTGCTTCTCTTCCTACAAAAGAACGCAGCTTGCTTTCCATGAGCGCACGAAAAGCAAGCTGTTCCTTATCCTGCCAGCTTAAAGCTTCATATTCCTTCCAGTCATCCCGAAACATTTCCACAAAACAATTTGTCAATACATTTTCCAAAGGCTGTCCATTTGTTGTGAAATCTACCAATTGACGGGCAGACTTATCCCATGTACAGGAATAGATAATCAATCGGTCATCCTCACCTAAGTCCCGCTTAATCCGTTCCTTTAACGCCTCAAGCTTTCTCTTTCCCTCTTCTGTATGCTCCGCATACAATTCCTTTTCTGCACCGTCCAGCATA
>JAZNMO010000139.1:0-5808 GCA_045579665.1 Lachnospiraceae bacterium | reverse complement strand
GATTTGTTCTAAATCCTCAGTTGATACTGCGCCCTTAATCGCTGCTACCGTACCAACATTCATAAATACAGGTGTCTGAATCGTTCCATGAACAGTTGTAAACTCTGCTCTTTTTGCTCTTCCTTCCTGCTTTAATACCTTGTACATACCTAATCTAAATCCTCCAAAAATTCTTCCAGTGTGATGCCCTGCTTAGAAATTGCGGTTGCTGCCTCAACACCTACATAGCGAAAATGCCATGGCTCGTACTGAATTCCTGTTATGTGCTCCTTACCCAAAGGATATCTTAAGATAAATCCATATTCATAGCTGTGATTCTGAAGCCAAATACCTGCCTCTGTCTCACCAAACTCAATCTCAAGTAATGAATATGTATCAGAAACAATATCCAGTGCAAGCCCAATCTGATGCTCACTTGCTCCCGGCACTGTTACAGTGATGGACGCAATCTTATATGCTTCCATATAAGAATAGCCCTTATCCATATAATGATCAATCTTACGATTAAACAATACCGTCTGTCTGTTATAATCTCTGTATGGTGAACAAATTACCAGATTCACACCGTCATCCTTAGCCGCCTGCAGCATCGCCATCAGCTCATCAATAATTCTGACATCGCATTTCATATTACCAGTAATTGTTCCCAGTGTAAAGGTGTAATCCTCAGGAACCGGATGCTGCTTATTTACAAGTACCAGCTGCCAGTCATCTGCCGAAAGCTTCGCTCCTGATTCATCCTTCTGCTTTACCTGTGTTACCTCATTTGCTTTCAAAATATCATCCAAAGTAAACTGGTCTATCTCATCCTGAACCTCTAATTCTTCATTATCATAGCCCACCAATACATCATCATCATCAATAATCTCTGTCGCCTCAATAGCAACGCCGTCTACAACATACTCGTAATTCTCCTGAACCTCTGTCCATTCTTCGCTTATCTCCTCCGTTGCCACAGTCTGCGCCTCCGGATACGAAAAGCTGCTACAAGTCATTAAAAAAAGAAACACAGCACTAATACACGAAAGTCTCTTCACGTTATGCGAAAAGAAATAAGTTACATTATAAATCAACGCAACTATTCCCAAACACACTGCAATCGGCAACCTTAATAGCTTATGTTTCTTTCTTTTTTTCTTTAATTTATCCGTAATGCTGTCCTTCCAAGTCCTATTCATACTACTACACTTCCCCGTACTCAATGCCACTTCCGTGTGAATCAAATATCACGTTGTGATCTTCTAAATAACATTCCCCGTGATTTACACTCATCTTATGTAAATCTTTACATAAATATCATACCACAAGACAAATTTCTTTGCATTATAATTTGTAAAAAAACTTAAAATTTTTCTACTTTTTAGCAAATTGAGTTACATTATATGCATGTATGAACTTCCCTGCTTGAACAGCACGTACAAAATACTTTATTTTACTATTGTTCATTATCTGTTTATCATTTATAATATATATGATTTTGCGCCATACAATACAACAAAAGGGGAGACATCATATGCGCAAGTTGAATTTAGCACACACTATTATAACAATTTCTATCGTAACATCCTTGCTTTTATCCGGATGTGGAAATACTACCGTAGCAGATGATAAGACATTTCCTGTCATATCAGATTATGGGACAAGTCAAATCGAATCAAATTTCAAAGAGCCATCCACCACACCAATCGAATACTGGGAAGATATACAGCCTGAGCAGGTTCCTATTGCCTCAGAACCCACTGTTCCTGCTTTTGAAGAATATGACATTCATCTAATGGCTTTAGGCGATAATCTGATTCACATGGGCGTTGTTCATACAGGAAAGCAGGCTGATGGTACACGTAATTATGACTTTCTTTTTGATAGCATTTCTGACTTTTTACAAAAGGCTGATATCAAAATTATCAATCAGGAAACCCCTCTTGCCGGCAATGAGCTTGGCTTTTCGGGATTTCCTCACTTTAATTCCCCTACCGAAATCGGAGAAGCGATTGTTGCTGCAGACTTTAATGTGGTTCTGCATGCCTCCAACCACTCTGCCGACCAGGGATATAGAGGCATCGACAGCTGTGTTTCCTACTGGAACACGCATGAGGAGATTCTCATGACGGGTATACACACGCCTTCAGACACACAGGATATTCCGCTATTAACAATCAAGGATAAAACCTTTGCAATCCTAAACTACACCTACGGCCCTAACTACGCTACTGTACCTGTAGAAATTTCTGACCGTTTGAATATCCTATGCAATATCAATCCGGATACAAGGCAATTAGACTATACCACCTTAAGCCCCCTTGTTCTGGATGATATCAAAATCGCAGACGAGCTGGCTGATATCGTTATAGTATGTCCACACTGGGGTACGGAATACAGTACCAGTCCGTCAAGCTATCAAAAAAAATGGGCACTGCAAATGACTGAGGCCGGTGCCGATTTAATTATCGGTACACACCCACATGTGGTGCAGCCCATTGAACAGCTTGTGGCCGAAAACGGAAATACATCCCTTTGCTATTACTCTCTTGGAAACTACGTATCTACTCAACAGCGTGCCGAGTGTATGTTGGAAGGAATGGCTTGGGTCTGTTTTCATGTTACTCAGGACGGTATCTCCATTTCCTACGACGACACCGGTGTTATCCCGCTGGTATGCCACTATACACCTCGCCCTGTGCGTATTCAGGATATTTATCTGTTGGAGGATTATACAGAGGAGCTTGCTGCAAGTCACGGTATCATAACCTACGGCAATATTCCCTTTTCACTAAACGTTTTAACAACACTGAGTGATGAGGTTCTGGGCAGATGGGTTATGTCTACCAATGAGGTGTTTTATGATTAATTGTATATCTCCTTGATTTTATGCAAAAAACGTTTATAATTTAGCATAGAAATTTATGATTATACATTTTGTAAAGGAAGGAAATGATTATGTCCGGTTCAACATATGGAAATATATTTAAGATTACTACTTGGGGGGAATCCCATGGTGCAGCACTTGGTGTTGTAGTAGATGGCTGCCCTGCCGGTTTAGAGCTTTGCGAAGCTGATATCCAACATTTTCTCAACCGCAGAAAACCCGGAAGCTCTCAGTACACTACTCCTCGTAAAGAAGATGACTGCGTAGAGATTTTGTCAGGTGTATTTGAAGGTAAAACCACAGGCACCCCTATCTCTTTAGTCGTTCGCAATACCTCTCAGCGTTCTGCTGATTACAGCGAGATTGCTTCTTATTATAGGCCGGGACACGCTGATTATACCTTCGATGCCAAATACGGCTTCCGTGATTACCGTGGCGGCGGGCGTTCATCAGGACGCGAGACCATCGGTCGTGTTGCTGCAGGTGCTATCGCTTCCAAGCTGTTAGCTGAGCTTGGTATTCAGGTAAATGCCTACACATATTCTATTGGTCCTGTTACTATTGATGAAACTAAGTTTGATTTAGAAGAGTCCTTAAACAATCCAACAGGTATGCCGGACGCTGAGGCCTCTGCCCGTGCTGAGGAGTACTTAAAGAAATGCATGGAGGAGCTAGATTCTGCTGGCGGTGTTGTTGCCTGTACTGTTAAGAAGCTCCCTGCCGGTATCGGCGAGCCTGTATTCGACAAATTAGACGCAGCTTTAGCGAAAGCAATGTTCTCCATCGGTGCTGTAAAAGCATTTGAAATTGGCGATGGTACCAAGGTTGCTTCCTCTAAAGGTACCACTAATAATGACGCATTTTATATGGAAGACGGCGAGATTATGAAGAAAACCAACCATGCAGGCGGTATCCTTGGTGGAATCAGCGATGGTTCAGACATTACAATGAAGGCATATTTTAAGCCTACTCCTTCTATCTTTAGCGAGCAGGAAACCGTCAACAAAAATGGCGAGAATATTAAGGTCAATATCAAAGGACGCCATGACCCGATTATCGTGCCTCGCGCCGTGGTTGTTGTGGAATCTATGGCTGCAATTACAATTCTCGATTCACTTTTGATGAATATGACATCCAAGGTTGATGGTATAAAAAAATTTTACGAATCATAAATCTAATTAACATGCGTCAATAGACGCACCTAAAAAATCCGCGGTTCATTTCAAAACCGCGGATTTTTTTAATCTAACTTATGAATGTTAATACAGTTACCCTGTTTAATTGTCATCTCTCTTCCATTCATAACCAAAAGTCCATTCTCCATATCTACATTAAAGAAGGTCATCGTGTTAGACTCATGATTTAAGGATACCAGATGCTTATTATCAGGGAAAAGACATGCATCCTTCGGGAACTCGCCGCTAATCGGAAGATTTAGCACAGTTCTGAGCATTCCTGTCTTATCATCTCTCTCGTATACTGTAACCGTATTCTCTCCTGCATTAGAGGTTGTAATATAATTACCATCTAAGGAAAGATTACAGGTAATCGCCGAAATACTCTGTGACTGATAATCGTCTGAGGTAGGAATCGATTGAATACGTTCAAAGAATGGATTATCATCCTCCTCGTGATACGTATATACATCAATTGTATTCTTTACCTCATGTACAATATAGAGGTACTTTCCGTCATACGAGAACTTCATGTGTCTCGGTGCAGAACCAAGGTCGCTACGAATAATATCTACCTGCTTAAGCTTACCCTTTACTCTATCAAGCTTATATACATTCACATGGTCAATTCCTAAATCTGCCGCACAAAGATACTTGTTATCTCTTGTCATCTTAACACAACTAATGTGAGGTCTTGAATTGCGCTCTGCCATACTACCGATTCCCTTATGGAAAATCTCGTCTGTAATCGCACCAATCTCTCCTGTCTCAGGGTCAAGACGAAGCACGGTAAGCTTACCGTCATGATATCCTGCTACAAAAAGGAACTCGTCCTTATAATCAGTAGAAAGGTAGCAGCCTCTCATACCATTAATCGAAGCCTTATTAATTAACTCTAAGCTGCCATCCGGCATAATCTTAAATGCCTCTACGCCAAAGTCTGTAATAGAATACAGATATTTATTATTGTGAGAACCTGTAATATAAGAAGAATTCGTAATTTCTACCTTACCCTTCTCTGTAAATTTTCCATTCTCAACATCTACATCATAGATACTGATTCCATGATTATCTCCCATAGTATAAGTAGATACGTATGCTACATATTTCGGATTATTCATAATCTACCTCCATTTTACAAAATACAACGCTATTAACTGATAATTAAATGCTGTTGTTTTACTTATTCTCATATTATCATATCGACTCTTATTTGTTAACAAGTTTTTTCGTTTTTTCGGTTGACATTGGTCGAATTTAAAGTATAATGAAACTGCTGTTGTTTAGAAATAGTAAACTCAAAGTTTATTGCAAGTGCTATGATTCGATATACTTTTTTAACAAATAGAATGTGAGGCATTGTGATGGAAATTGGTAACAAAATTAAAGAATTGCGTATCCTCAAGGGACTTACGCAGGAGGAGCTTGCCGACAGAAGCGAGTTGTCAAAGGGTTTTATCTCACAGCTTGAGCGTGACCTAACCTCTCCTTCTATTGCTACTCTGATTGATTTACTTCAGGTACTTGGCACCACTCCGAGGGAGTTTTTTGATGACGCAGGCGATAATCAGGTCGTCTTTCATAAGCAGGATTATTTTGAAAAGACGGACCACGATTTAAACAATACAATTGAATGGATTATTCCCAACGCACAAAAGAACATGATGGAACCCATCAGAGTTACACTAGAGCCTAACGGTTCTATCTATCCTGATATTCCTCATGAAGGCGAGGAATTCGGTTATGTGCTTTCCGGCAGTGTACGCA